>JAHIHJ010000300.1 GCA_018899795.1 Methanobacteriota archaeon | reverse complement strand
TTCCTCTATTTCATGCGGCGACGGCGGCATACCAAAGATAATTTCATGGCAGCTCCTGCCAAGCATTTGTTCTTCGGCAAGGTTCATTATCTTTAACATGGAATCATTGACCCTGAGTATCTCATGGCTGGTGTTCAAAACTATGATGCCATCGTCTATGCTGTTGAAAAGGGTCTCAAGATACTTTTGTGCAGTTTCTGTCTGTTCTTTTGAGGTAACAAGGTCCTTGATCTTCTGATCAAGGGATTTTGACATATCATTGAACGTCGCTGCAAGCTCTCCGAGTTCATCGTTTGAGATTATATCTATTTTCTGGTCAAGAATACCTTTATTGATCCTTTTTGCGCCTTCACTAAGCCTGAGCACAGGTTCGGTCAGCCATCTTCCTGTAAAGAAAATAAAAACCCCCCATAGAACAAATGCCGAGATAGCCAGCAGCACGAGTCTTTCTGATGATTCATCTATCTGCTTTCTGACGCGCGCTTCTGATAAACCAACATGGACATAGCCAACATCTCCTGAAAGCGGAGAGTCGAATTCGTGGATTATCCCCCTTTCTGAATAATATACAAATTCTTTCAGGACGTTTGAAGGTTTGCTGAAATTCTGAAGAGCTACAGGAAAACCGTTCTCAAAGGTAGACGCTATCACTATCCCTTCGGTATCGGTCACAAAAATATATTCGATATCGGTATAACTGTTTTTCAGGTTTTTTATATAGTCTCGTATTTCCATCAGATCATTTGTAAGCACCGGAGTGGTTAGTTCCAATCTCAAATGATTGACGATCAGGAATCCCTTATCGCGAAACTCACCCTCAATAATCCCTTTCTGTATATCCTGAATAACAAGATAAGAACCGAGGATTATCAATAATCCTATCATCAGCGTGGAAACAATGATCTTGAAACGCAGGCTTTTCATTTTATCCCTTGATGATTTCTTTTATCAACCATCCCCAGTATCTTATTGATGCTAAAAGACCGAGAGTCAATCCGACTGAAAAAAATGCATATACAAATAACCTGCTATTTTCAAAATCTGTTACCGACAGGCTCATCAATAGAGAACCAAATGATGTGAATAGCATGCCTGCATAATAAAGATAATAATATTTCCTGATACCCATGACCTCGCCAAACCGTTTGCTCAGAACGCTCAAAAAATAGAGTACCATGGTGAATAATAAGAACGAGACAGAATCCAACAGTTCAAGATTCATTTGAATCCCACCATCTTTTTATAAAGGAAATAACTTGCTAAAAATGAGCTGAATGAACCCAGGAATTCAATAGATTCTGCCTGAAATGAAAAATATGGAAATAATTGCATCACAGGTATGATGAGAACGATTATCGGGATAATATATATAACAGAAAATGTACGCGTCCCGAATTTCTTCTGATAAAAATGCGCTATTGCACACACAAAAATCATGATAATACATGCTATGAGCCACGAATATATATTCAAGAACTTCTGGAGTAATATTATATCCATAATATCTGTCATTTTCTAAAAGCTTCCATGAAAGCATCAGACGGCGTCTTTACCGGACTTCCTGACATCAAACCGGAATATTCGGAAAACGGCATTTTTAATTCAACACCAATTTTATCGATAATGATCTCTCTTATATCCTTGTCATGATAGCTTCCCCGCATCTTGAGCACAGACAAGGCTTTTCGCATTTCACTTTTTATTTCCACATATCTTAGAAGTATTACAGTGTCTATTGTGGGTGAGATGCCTGTACCTGTGACTTTTGTCGTTCCGGTCAAGTTCTGCGTTTCATTCGTATAGATCGCTGTAACATTCATTTTTTTCAATGTGTTGACAAGTCCTTCCATGTAATCAGGGAATTGAATGTGAGGCGGCATCATGCGGTGAAGTCTGGCTATTCCATCAAACAGCATGCATTTGGTTTTTGTTTTTTCAACTGTATCATATATCTGGATAGCAAGTTCGCTTGCATCAAAATCAAGAGGTGAGATTATTTTAAGTAAATCCTTATTTTCAAATTCTTCCAGGTCCCATCCGAACTTCAGGAAGTTTTCCCGTATCTGTACAGCATCCTCTTCAAACGAAACGATAATTCCTGGCTCGTTCTTTAACAGGCAATTAACAATGAATTGCGTACCTATCACGGTCTTTCCTGTCCCGCTTGAGCCTGAAAGCAAAACAGCAGAACCGCGCATGAAACCTCCATTAGTCATCTTGTCAAGCCCTTTTATTCCCGTAGAAATGCGTTCTTTCGAAATGGATGTCCTTGCTTCAGGTGTTCTTCTGGGATATACTTTGAATCCGTCCGGGGTTATTTTACAGGAATGTTTTGCTCCTGAGAAATCCTGTCCTCTCATCTTGAGAACATTGAGATATCTGACATTACGCCCGTAAATAGATTCATTACTGAGATGTATGACTCCATCCGCAAGATAGCTCAGAGAACTTGTGATAAGCGAATCATATGTAAATTCGCCAGTCAGCAGGACAAGTGAGTTCCATGCTTTCATCCTTGTGAAAAAATCATAATAGAACTTCCTCATCGCCCCTTCATCCATTCCCATAGTAAACACGTTCACAGGGTCGATAGCGATCCTGTCGGGTTTGATCTTATCAATATTTCGTTCCATTTCCTTTATGATGGATTCTGGTCCCTCATGGATAATATTTAAATCAATTGGGACATATTTAATATTTCCTTTTCCCAGCATGGAGACGTTATAGAACGAAAATCTTGACATAAAATGGTTAATTGTAGCTATGGGTTCCGAAAGCCCTGTAACATACATGCATACCTCATCTTTTTTTGCCGCAATAAAGAGAGACTGCATCACCATTGTGGTCTTTCCGGTACCTGCTGTGCCCCCGAGTAATACAATGGAGGGGCGTAAAAACCCACCATCTAAAACTTCATCAAGCCCGCTTACTCCCGTTTCCACGCTTTTCATGAATTACCCCAATACTTCTTTTATTTTCTCTGATGCCTTAGCCACTTCAATAAGTATTAAACCGAGACTTGCTTCAGGTTCGGTCAGAATTATGAGCAGCGCTTTTGGTCCTGCGCCTGTCGCGACGATCTTCCCGTTCATTGATTCAACAATAATCCTTTCAGGAATACCTTTTCCAAGTTCCGTCGTTGCAGTTTCCGCAGCTCCAAGCATAGTAGCCGACATAGCTGCAAAGGTTTCAGCATTCTGCTTAAAAGTGCTATTTGAATATATGAGCAGACCATCCCTGCTTGCCACTATTGAGGCTTCTATACCACCCAGAAGTTTAAGATCATTTAAGATTTTTTCAAGCATTCCTGATGTGTTCATATTTGTATATATTTATCCTTATTAACACTACTTAACTCTTATCATAATGAATACAGATTGTAGTAGTCCCTTTTTTGACCCTTATTCTATGTAAATAGCAGGTCTCATTGGGGAGGCAAAACGGCTCTTGCCCTGCGGGTCGTATTCCGGGTCGTCAGCGCTGAATATTTCTATATTGCAGCCCACAGCCCCGCTTAAGAAATCACGTGCTTCATTCAGTGCTGAAATTTCATCAAAATCAACCTCGAGCAGGGCATCCATAAGGTCCTTTTCCATCCCCTGCACATCTGTGATGATCTTCTGGGCGAATTTCGGGATCTCTTTTCCGTATGTTCGCATGGCTGGATCGCTCATAAGCGCGTTCATGAGCGTTTTCATGTCAAGGGCTTTTTCTTTTTTCATCTCCAGGGCTTTTTTAAGTACCTGTTTTTTCCATGCGGCTGAGGTATATAATATGATCCTTTTCGGCTTTATTTTTATAAGCCTGATTATTTCTTCCATATCACGCAGCGTATTTGCAGTTGTTTGTTCTGCAAGTTCTGCCCCTTTATCGATAAGAGACGGGTCAACCTCAGGGAACCGGGCCAGCGATACCATACCTATGCCTGTTTTTTCTCCTATTTCCTCGCAGATATGCGGTGTGAACGGAGCCATAAGGCGTACCCATGTATTCAATATCTGTTTTCGTGCGCCGCACCCTCCGCGGCGATCGTACCATTTCATGTCGTTCATGAGCAGGTAGAAAGCGTTCTGGACAGCCCTCCTTGTCTGCATCATGTTAAGCGCTTCTGCGGTCTCCTTTATCCTGAACTGAAGTCTGCTCAGCATCCATTTATCGATGAGTTTGAACTCGTCCTGTTTAAACCCGCCTGCGTCTTCTGACGTGATAAAATCGTATGCAAGCCTGTAGAAACGTTCCATCTGCTTTCTTGTGGATTCCACATCGGCTTTGCGCCAGTCAGCGTCCTGGATATGTTCGGCTGTGCTCAGGATATAAAGACGCGTAACATCTGCGCCATATTGATCTACCGCAGATTTTAATGTGAGGATCGGTCCTTTTGATTTGCTCATCTTCTGCCCTTCAAGCGATACGAAACCGTTGATGGCAATGGCGCGAGGCCAGTATTTTTCAGGGAATATCGCTACATGGTGGAACAGGAAGAACAGCAGGTGGTTCGGGACAAGATCTTTACCTGAACTTCGAAGGTCAACCGGGTACCAGTATTCAAAATCCGACCTGATGCTTCTTATTACATCTGGAGCTATCCCTGTCTTTTCGGAAACTTCATCCGGTGTCCCTTCACCCAGAAGGCAGTAATTAAAGAACTCATCTTTAAGCTGTTCGGGTGTGAATTTATCGAGGTATTTCGCGATGATATAATAGCCCATGTATATCGTGGAATCACCTAGTGATTCGATCATCCATGTGGTGTCCCATGGCAGCCTCGTTCCCAGCCCTTTGCGCCTTGCACATGCTTTATCTTTTAACCAGTCCACCTTGTTCTCAAAATCCACTCGCATCTCAGGAGGGATTATATCCATGTTCTTAAGACACTTGTAAACCTGTTCTTTCCATGAAGGGTCGGAATAGTTCAGGAACCACTGGTTTTCTACCATCTTTATAACGCAGGTCGCGCCGCACCTGCATATGACTGGCAGTTCGCTGAACTCATAGAAGACATCCGCAAACCCCTGTTCTATTAGGTCGCGCGTAAGGAGATCTTTTATTTTTGACACTGACATGCCCGAATATTTCCCTGTGGTCTCAGTCAGCACTCCGCCGTGGAACTCCCGCCTGTAAACAAGCTTTGTGGCTTCCTCGGCTTTCGGGTCATTCTGGTCTTTTACTTTCAATTCCTTCACTGCATCCACTGCAGGATATTTCCCGTATTCCGGGACTTTGATAAGAGATATTAGAGGTATGCTTGAGACATCTTCGCTAATGCCGTATTTCGTCAGGTCAGCGCCTTTCAGGTCGCAAAGAGCAAGGTAATCATACGGGGCATGCGCAGGAACGCTCATGACGATGCCGCTTCCGTTCTCCGGGCTTACGAACGATGCGGGAAGGATCAATACAGAAGAACCGGTGACAGGATTGGTAACTTTTTTCCCGATCAGTTCATCACCTGCCACTTCTCCTACCAGTTCCACTTTTTTATCAGTAAAACGCAGCTTCTCCCAGGCTTCCCTGCTGACGATCCACGATTCACCATTTGCTTTGACCCTTACATGAACTATTTTCGGGTTCACCCACAGGTTCGTGACGCCAAATACGGTCTCTGGGCGCAGCGTAGCGCATGGGAGTATATCACCGTCGCGTTTGAACTTGATGAGAGTGTAATCGATTATTGTGGCGTCTTCGCCCCTTAAAATATCATGATCTTCGACCGGGTTCTCATCGTTCGGGCACCATCTCACAGGATGCGAACCTTTGACGACTTTATTCTTGCTGTGGAGAAGATTGAACTGCCATGTTATGAACTTCTTGTAGTGCGGGTCAGTCGTCGTGAATCTGCGCCGCCAGTCGATGGAAAAACCAATTATCTTCATGGCGGCTTCATCTTCCCTGCTGAAATATTCGACTATCTGTTCAGAAGTCTGTATCGAATTAAGGACATCAAGCGGTATCTCATGAAGCTGGTTGTACACCCGGATGGTTTCGGGGTCTTTTTTCTGTATCTGCTCTGCAAGACCAACTATAGGAGTGCCGGTTGCATGAAAAGCCATGGGGAAAAGGACATTGTAACCCATCATTCGTTTAAACCGCGCCACAACGTCACCAATGGTGAATGTGCGTGTATGACCGGCGTGAAGGTTGCCGTTAAGATAAGGGTAAGGGATAGTGATAAAGAACTTTTCCCTGTCATCA
>JAHIHJ010000299.1 GCA_018899795.1 Methanobacteriota archaeon | reverse complement strand
GAGTTAAGAAGGCGCAAACTTGAGCAAATGCAGCAACAGCAGTACAGCGGTCAGGCTCAGGCTGCCCAGCAGGAGCAGGCGCGCGCAGAATATGAGACAAAAAAAGCCGCGATCATGCGCCAGATACTCACGCCCGAAGCCCGTGAGCGCCTGAATACTCTCAAGATGACAAAACCTGAACTTGTTGCAAGTGTCGAAGCGCAATTGATCTCCTTGGCGCAGAGTGGAAGGCTGACCGGAATGATCGACGATGCAAAGCTCAAGACTCTGCTTATGCAGTTGCAGCCAAAGAAGCGCGACATGCAGATCAGACGGGTTTGAACAGGCTCAATCCGAGTATTGAGTCCATTGTTTTTAACGTTTCAATTATCATTTCACCTGATCTTTTATCAGGTTCCATCCCGCTGACTTCATCAGACAGCTTTTCCAATACCTTCAACGACCTGCCGGTATCAAGGTTATCATCCATTACTTTTTCGAATCTTTTGAGGGAACTCATGGCTATCTTTTCCCCATCATCAACACCATTTGCGGTTTTCAGTCGTTCGATCGTGCTGTGTATCTTTTCCAGTTCTTCCCCTGCTTCCCCGATCCCCTCAAATGTGAAATCCAACCTCCTCCTGTAGCTTTTTGAGAGAAGGAGGTACTTTATCGCCATGGGCTCGTACCCCTTTTCCAGAAGGTCGCGCAGCGTGTAGAAATTCCCTGTGGATTTTGACATCTTCTTTCCATCTATCATCAGATGCCTTGTATGAAGCCAGTATTTTGACGGGTTCTCCCCGAACGCCCCGAAATTCTGCGCTATCACGGTCTCATGGTGCGGATAAATATTGTCCACGCCTCCAACATGTATATCAAATCGCGTTCCAAGGTGCTTCGTACACATAGCAGAGCATTCTATATGCCAGCCCGGTCTTCCTTTCCCCAGTTCCGTCTCCCAGAAAACATCCCCATCCCCGTCCTCATACGATTTCCAGAGCGCGAAATCCGATAATATTGAAGAATCCTCACCCCATTCGTCTCGTTTTATTTTCCGTTTTCCGGGTTTGAGCTTACGGTGAGAGAGATCCCCCCAATAACCGAATTTTGAGACATCATAATAGATCGAACCATCTTTTCCACGGTAAGCGAACCCCTTTTCCATTATTTTCTTTGTAATTTCGATGATCTCAGGCACATGCTCAGTGGCTCTTGGGAACACATCGGCAGGGAGTAAATTCAACTTCCCCATATCTTCAAAGAATATTCTTGAATAATATTCCGTCAGTTCCGCAAGCGTTTTCCCTTCTTTCCTTGCGGTCGCTATAGCTTTATCCTCGATATCCGTGAGGTTCATCACCCTTTTTAACTTATATCCTTTGAACCTGAAGTACCGCACAAGCACGTCCTCGAATATGAAAGTCCTGAAATTCCCGATGTGGGCATACTGGTAAACCGATGGACCGCACGTGTATATCCCCACGACATCGCTCATTTGTTCGAACTCTTCCTTCTGCTGCGACATCGTGTTGAAAAGTTTCAGCACCTTACATCCTCCTGAAACTCAGTATGCCTGCACCCATCGCTATTAAAGCGAAAACAAGCATAACTGCCACGTCAAGATAGATATGGAACTGATGTATGCCCAGGATGATGCCGCGAACTGCGTCCACCCCGTATGTGAGCGGATTGATGTATGTTGCAATAGCGAGCCACCCGGTAAGATTGCCGACCGGGAACAGCGCGCCGCTAAAGAAGAACATTGGCCACATAACGAAGTTTATAACAAGCGTGAAGCCTTCAGGGCTCTTCAGGTTCGCGCCTATGACAAGCCCGATGCTGACCATTGCGATCGATATCAGAAGAAGCATGAGAAAAGCATAGATAATGACATGCGGGGTCAGAGGAATGCTTATAAAGATGCCTATGATCAGCAGGAATACTACCTGCAACATCGCATCTGTGGCGCCGCCCAGCATTTTTCCCGCAAATACGCTTGCTCTTGATATGGGGGCAACGAGCACTTCTTTCAGGAAGTCAAGTTTCCTGTCCCAGATTATGTAAACACCATAGAAAAGCGATGCGAAAAGCACTGTCATTACCACAACACCGGGATAGATGAAAACCTGATAGGTGTATCCCTCGATATTTTCCATTGTCGAGCCAACGCCTGCTCCAAAGGCGAATATCCAGAGAAGCGGTGAGACTATAGATGAAATAACGCGTTCCTTCTCCCTCATATATATCTTGGCTTCGCGAAGCCAGATCGCATATATTCCTTCTATCTCGCTCATTTTTTCATCATCCTTTCCCAGAAACCGCCTTCTCCTTCACCTTCACGGATCTCGCGACCTGTATAATGCATGAACACGTCTTTTATCGAAAGGTAGAGCAGTCCGTCCTTTTCTTCTATCTTCCTGACATATTCAAGCTTTCTTAATTTTTCCATATCGAATGTATGCGGTTTGAGTGTGACCCCGTCGCCGACTATATGGTCCTTAAGTTGCGCAGGTGAGTCAAGCGCAACTATCTTCCCGTAATCT
>JAHIHJ010000298.1 GCA_018899795.1 Methanobacteriota archaeon | reverse complement strand
GTCAGCAGGAGCAGCAAAATAATTAGTTTTTTATACATAATACCATTCCACCTTTTACAGGGACTTATAGAATATATATACTCATTAATTTTGCGGTCTGATCTGCGACCCGATTTTGCTATCAAGTATCCTCAGGAACTCACTCTTCGCGTCCCTGGGAATAAAAGCCCCTGCCGCGATATCATGTCCCCCTCCCGTGCCGCCGACGGCTCCAGCAGCTTCACTGATAGCGTTACCCAGGTTCAGTCCCTTTCTTATAAGGTCATAATTCCCGCGGGACGAGACCTTCACCCCGCCGTCCGAATCTGCAAAAGCGATAACAGGCACATCTCGTTTCAGGAAAGAAGCGCACATGCCGGCGATTATTCCAACGATGGTCTCCCTGATCTTATTCCCCGAATCAAAGTACTGCAGGTTTTCCATCCTTACAGCCCCCTGTTCCCTTACAAGGTTCAATCCCTCCACAAGGTTCTTCCTGTGTTCGTTCAGCAGGGCGCTTGCTTCATCATAGCTCTTCCCGCGGTCGCCCATGCACACCGCAAGCCCGATATCCGCATGGTCGTAGCGCGCCGTGGCATTGAGAAGTGTGGAATACTCGGATGCATCCCTTACCTCTGTCCCCTCACGCTCGCGCAAAAGCGTATATACTTCCCCGATCAGCCTCTGGACATTGCAGACCTGCATGCCTGAAGAGAGACAGAACTGGAAAAGGGCTGAGACTATCTGCTGTTTTTCCGCAGGCTCAAGATCGATCCACCGCCTCCATTTTTCACCGTGCTGGCGTATTCCTATCTTTTTCAGGAATTCGATGCTTGCGTCCTCGCTGCCTGTGATCCCTGGAAGGTACGGGTCGGAAGAATATTGAAGTAACTTGAATATCGGGCGCGTCTGTCTGCCAAAGAGGAGCAGGTCTTTTTCAAAGCGCAGTACCCCGTTCTTTGCCCCAATTTGAAGTATCTCCCTGTTAACGCCTATCAAATGCCCGTGCTTCATGTGCTGAAGGTCGCCAACGGCTCCCACAATCGCAAGGTCTGCAAGGTCGCTGTTGTCACCGAGTGATGAAGCAATAAGATATGTAACGCCTGAACCTGAAACTTCAGTAGCTCCATGCAATCCGAAAAGATGGGGGTTCAGGTGATGCTCATACGTCCCCTGTGGCTGGTGGTGGTCTGATACCACAGCATTGAGCTTCAATGAACTTATCGCATCCAGCATCCCGCTACCCAGATCTGTGAATATCACAAGTTCAGGATTTATGTCAGCTATTCCGGAAAGGGTGGTGCTGTCAAGTTGCTTAATGAACCGGATATCGTACTCAATGCCAGCCCTCTCAAGAGCTTTTCCCATTATAGCGGCTGATGTGAGACCGTCGGCGTCAATATGAGATACCACCAGCGCAGATGAATGTTCTTTTATATATTCAGCGCACTCCAGCGCTTTATTGTGAAGCGTCATTATCTCTTTCGATGTTTTTGGTTCATATAAATACATTTGATAGCAGTGTGAAACTAATCATGGAAAACATTTTATGGTAATGTATAAGTTTAATCTCTAATGCCAATTGATCCAATATGCAAAAAAACTGTTGATGAAAAAACAGAGTTCTCGGTAAATTAAAACGCGAAATAATCGACCCTGGAATATGTACGCTCTGCGGAGCCTGTGTTGCTAGCTGTGAAGTATTGAGCCTTGTAGGAGGAAAACCAGCTCTAACGGGACGCTGCACCGCATGTGGCGTCTGTTATAACCAGTGCCCCAGGACAATAACTACGGAATCAAGCCTCATAGGGAAAGTCCGTGATGTATTTACTGCTAAGACCATGCTTCCTGAGGTGAAAGGACAGGATGGGGGTGTGGTCACATCCATGCTGCTGTACGCACTGGAGGAAGGATTGATAGACAGCGCTGTAGTGACGGTAAAAAATGAGGATGAACCCTGGAAACCGGAGTCCATAGTAGCCCAGACAAGAGAGGACATACTGCGCTCATCCGGTTCAATATATGTGCATTCCATGACCATGGAAACCCTGATGAGCGCGATAAAAAATGGCTCACGATCAATAGGTTTTGTTGGTCCTTCCTGCAACATCGATGCAGTAAATAAGATGCAGACATCCCCATACGGATTGCTTCACATGTTCATGCGCGCCAATATACTGAAAATGGGACTTTTCTGCATGGACACATTCAATTATGAAGGATTGAAAGCTTTTCTTGGGTCAAAGAGCATCCCGCTTTACACAGTTCATGCGATGAAAATACGCAAAGGTAAGTTCAGTGTTATCACAGATTCAGAGCAGGTCTTTCCTTTAAATGAGATTGATCAGTATCGGAACGGGTCATGCACGGTCTGTACTGATCTGACCGCAGAAAAATCAGATATTTCTTTCGGAGGCGTGGGTTCAAAAGAGGGCTACACTACGGTTCTTGCAAGAACCGGGCTCGGTCTTGAACTTTTCAAGGATGCCGGGGACAGGGGATATATAAAAATAGAACCACTTGAAAAAGAGGCGCTTGAGAAGGTGCTTCATCAGGCAAAAGCCAAGAAAGTACAGATGTACATGATCAAGAAGCGTTTTGAAACGGGGAAAGGTTTATGAACAAAAGGACTTATTGAGGAGCCAGACAAACTCACTGGAGGAAAACCACATGGGAAAAACAGGCACAACAAAATGGGGCAGGATAAAGCACCGGAAAGGAACAATAATAATGGTGCCGGAATCCGAGCTCGCATACAAACGCCCAGGCCCTAATCAGCGATATACTTCTTCAGGCGCAAAGCGCAAGAAGATAGCCCGCTCACCCAAAGCCCAGGTCAAAGGATAGTTTTTTATTTAGACGGACTGCCGCGAGGCGTCTGTCCATTCTGATTTTATTATTGATTTCATCAGGATAGAGCGCGAACTTTGAATTCATGCTAAGTTAAATAAGCTGACAGGTACAACTCTGAATATCTATGCTGACAGGAAGGGTCCAACACGAACTCGAACTATTAAAGAGGCATGTCATTGTGCTCAGGAAAGTGGTGGAGAGCGGTCCTATCGGGATAATGAAGCTTTCGCTGGAAACCGGCATACCAGACCACCTTGTAAGATACTCTCTTCGCGTCCTTGAGCAGCAGGGATTGATAGCGCCTTCTACGCAGGGAGCAGTAGCTACGAAGTCAGCGGGAGAAGCATACGCAGAGTTAAGGTCCGAGCTTGAGAAGATCGGGGAGATGACAGAGGAAATCAAGCGTATTGGTGCTGGATAATAATGGCTGCAGGTGATTGTGGATACGTGAGACGATTAAACTAGCTTTGATAATTCTACCAAACCTGTAAAAACTTATCAATCAAAGCAACATCATTCTTGTTTAGTTTGTAAACTTTCGTGGCAATAATTTCATCAAGGTAACTTTGCGTTGCACCGATTTCTTTATTTAGCCTTTCGATTTCTTTTATATCTTTATAATAATCGGACATTAATTTCATGAGGTCGTTATTGCTCGGGACGTTCATAAACAGGAGGTCTGCTTTGGAGATATGCTCTTTACCTTGTAGTAATTTCATCAAAAACTCTGCCTTCTCTTTTAAGTCAAAGGTTATTGAATGCCCT
>JAHIHJ010000297.1 GCA_018899795.1 Methanobacteriota archaeon | reverse complement strand
GCAACGAATGCAAATCCTTTTCCAAGTTCAAGGATAAAATCTTTCAGATTGTCAATAATAGCCTGTTCCAGATCTGACTCCCTGAACTGCGAAGAGTCGGGCATACCAAGGAACTCAAGAACATAAGGATCTTTTATGAAATCTTGCGGGGTTTGGGCAAGGATTGCGGTCTTTTCCTGCATCTCCTCGACGACAGGCGCTTTGTTCCGGCTTGTAAGAAGGCGTTCGTAATAAAGCGAGTTTATCTGGCGCTCTAATGCGCGTGTACTCCAATTTTGCTCCATTGCTTCCTGCATATAATAATCACGGGCAGATGGATTATCCAGCCGCATGATCAGACGATAGTGCGTCCATGTCAATTCTCTACGCAGTGCGTAGAGTTTTTCATCTGTTTTAAAAATCAGGTAAAACTGCCTGAAATTCCAGATGTTTGCTTCCGTGAATCCCCGCCCAAATTCAGCAGAGAGTTGTTTTGAAAGTTCCTTGATAATCTTTTTGCCATATTCTGCGCGGGCTTCTCCTTGTTGTTCTTCCTGCACTATCCGTTTGCCTATATGCCAGTACGCTTCCACCATAACAAAGTTCACGGCAGTATATGCTTTTTGCCTTGCCTGTTGAATTATGGCTCTTATATCGTTAAAGAATGGTTTATTGGGATAATTCTTATTATACATGGCAATTAACCTCAATTGTCGCAAGTTTTTCCATGATATCAGATAATTGATATTCCTTCCACTCACTCATCCCGAACCACCCTCTTGAGTACCACCGCGTCAAATGTATCTTCATCCCCATCCTCTGCAACCTGAAATTCACCTTCATAGTACATATTTTCAGGCTCATGCTTCACCTTAATAATATCTGGTTGATAAAAGTTCTCAAAACCACTTTCATAACCGCTGGTCAATACAGGTAAATCCTGTGGCAGGGATTTCAAAATTTCAACTAACTGACCGACTGTGAAATTGAACAATTCTTTTTTACTCATTAAAATCCCTCATGCCTTCATTCCCTCCAACCTTGCAAGCATTTCGATAGCTCCGATATCCATCTTCGAGAATGCAAACCATTTCTTTCCGAGGTCTTTTAGCGATGCACCGAAATGATAGACTGTGGTATTGTCGATGATTATAAAACGGTCATGAGAGTTCTTGAACTCTTTTATTTCGATGGCTGGATATTGTTCATTATACTTTTTTACATCCAGAGCCATTTGATTTGAGATAGATTTTGTAAGAAGTATTACCTTTACATTTTTGCGTCTTTTCGTTAAAATGGTTAAGACTGAATCATCGATATAATTGTCAATAAGGATGATTGATTTTTGGGCTGTTCGAATTAGATCCGCAACGAATTTGTATGCATCAAAAAAAATTCCCTGTTTAAGTTGAATTTCCTTGCTTTCTATGGCATTCAACACATGGTCAATTTTTTTATCGGTTACCAGTTGCTTTGTTTCAAGTGTATCAAGTCTTTGAAAAATCAATGCATTGGCAGCAATAAAGCGGCGCATCGTGACAAAAGCATTTATTATCTGAATACTTACTTTGACGGCTGTTTCACTTCTTAAAACCGCAGAAAGCATAGCAACACCCTGCTCAGTGAAAGCGTACGGAGGTCTCCTCAATCCCATTCTATCTTCATTGGACATCACAATCTGTGATTTCCAATTCGAAAATTCTTCATCATTAAGCGCAAAGCAATATTCATCAGGAAAACGTTCACTATTTCGTTTTACAGCTTGATTAAGGGTTCTGGTTTCTACATCATAAAGTGATGCCAGATCACGGTCAATCATTACTTGTAAACCACGAATGGTATATATTCTGCTTTGAATCGCTTCATATTTAATTAATCCACTTTCATCCATCCCGACTTCACCTTTTTTATTCATCACTTCTTCCGCCCCAACTTGAGGTCACAATTTGTGACTTCAAGTTTTTATGAATTTTCATTAATTCCCTCGAATTCGATGGATTTAAAATCCGGATTGTTCAATCGTTTAGCCATTCTTCACCTCGATTTTCCCAAGGTTTTTCAGAATATGTACATTCAGATTCTCTTCCTCCTCCAACTGCGCTTCAAATTCCGCTTTCAGGCTGGCAAACCGCTCATTAAAATCAAAATCATCCTCCTCATCAGGCAAGCCCACATAACGCCCGGAGGTCAGCACATAACCCAGCTCATGCACCCGCTCGATTGATGCGGAATTGCAAAACCCCTTCACATCTTCATAATTACCATCTGGATTGCGCCAGTTGTGATATGTGCGCCCGATCAAAGCAATATCTTCATCAGACAATTCCCTGTTTTTGCGGTTGATTAAATGCCCCATATTGCGAGTATCAATAAACAATATTTTGCCCTTGCGTTGCTGTTTGTTACGGCTCAAAAACCACAGGCAAGCGGGTATTTGTGTATTCAGGAATAACTTTGTTGGAAGATTCACAATGCAATCGATTAAATCATTTTCCACCATCATCTTGCGTATTTCGCCTTCATTATTGGTTTTAGTGGTCAGCGAACCCTTTGCCAGAACAAAGCCCGCCTGCCCGGTCGGCGCAAGATGATAGAGGAAGTGCTGTATCCAGGCATAGTTGGCATTAGCTGGCGGCGGCGGCAGTTTTTGTCCTAAAACGCTCCAGCGCGCATCATCACGCAGCACCTCGCCGCTCCAGTCGCTGTCGTTGAATGGCGGATTGGCAATGATGTAATCGGCTTTCAAATCCTTATGCATATCATTGAGAAAAGAGCCTTCATTGTTCCATTTTACATTGCTGCTGTCAATCCCGCGGATAGCCAGGTTCATCTTGGCCAGGCGCCATGTGGTCTGGTTGCTCTCCTGCCCGTAAATTGAAATACGGTCTTTAGGATCAATGCTTAATTTCCTGCCATTATTCTTTTTATAGTGATCCTGATGCGCCTCTATAAACTTTTCACTCTGCACAAACATACCGCCGGAACCGCAGCAGGGGTCAAAAACGCGACCTTCATAAGGCTCAAGCATCTCAACCAGCAGCTTTACCACGCTGCCCGGAGTGTAGAATTGTCCTCCCTTTTTACCTTCTGCCAGTGCAAATTCACCCAGGAAGTATTCAAATACCCTGCCCAGGAGGTCTTTACCTCTGGCTTCCTTAGTACCCAGTTCCGCGCTGCCTATAAGGTCAATCAAACCACCAAGGCTCTGTTTGTCTAACTTCTCCTGTGCAAATACTTTGGGAAGCACCCCTCTCAAGGAAGGGTTGTCCTTTTCGATGGCATCCATGGCTTCATCAACATCTTTGCCTATGGTGGGAAGTTTTGCACGACCCTGCAACCAATTCCAGCGAGAAGAGGGGGGAACGTAGAAAACCTTTTCTGCAGTGTATTCGTTCTTATCTTCGGGGTCTGCCCCTTCATATTCACCTTTGCCTTCTTTCAGCTTTTGATGTAGTTCAAGAAATGCGTCAGAAATATATTTCAGAAAGATTAAACCCAAGACAATGTGCTTGTATTCGGCTGCGTCCATGTTCTTGCGCAACTTGTCGGCAGCTTTCCAGAGTTTCTTTTCTAAGGGTTCATCATTGTGGTTGTTCTTGTCTTTATCGTTCCTGGCCATCGATCAGTCTCCAATGCCAATTTCTTTTATCATCAATACCACATCTCATTATAGTGATGTTAGGCTTAATCTTTTTTGGCTTCGGAATGACCATCAACTCAAATGCCATCGTCAAATCAATTACCCAGCATGGCGATCCAGTATTCCATACATCAGAGATGCACCTCAAACCATTCCTGTGTCGTGAGAGCGTCTGTAATCTGGCTGACATAATCGCGGTCTATAAGCGGTCTGAGAGATTCTACATCGTGGGAATCGAGATAAAGGAATGGGATAAACGTGTCCATCAAAAAATAGCCCTGGAATATCTGTATTCCAGTTACTCCTAAATATGTTACGGATTTCTTCCTGATGTGTAGAATCCTGATGAACGCAGATTTACCGCAGTTATTTACAGGAAGAAAGATGCTGTAAAATATTATCTATTGCATCAGCCAGATTTTTCTCATTGTCAAATCCTTTAACAAGCTTTTGAAGCTCATCTTTTCCTGATCTTCCAAACACCTCTGCGAACCCCGCTATATTCGGGACAGCCCTCACAACATTGTCAACTATGGTCACATGCGCGCATTGCGCAGTTCTTGAAAGCGGATTGAGGTCGATCGCGATAACCGTTTTTCCCATATCCACAAGCGCTTTGCACCTGTCCCCGTCCTCCAGGGGCACAAGCACAACATCAGCGCTGAAGATGCCGCTGCTATCCACTTTTGAGCGATCATGCTCGATGCCCGGGATCAGGGCGTCACACCCTGTGCACATGTTTTTAGCACCCTTTGATCGCAGATGCCGGATGATCGCATTGACCCGTTCTTCTGTCCTGTAGAACAGGTTCACCTCAAGCGGCGCATTAACAGCCTCGCTCAACCGTATGATCTCTTCAGGAACAAGCGCCGCAACGTTGCCGTTAACAGAGATGACAGGTCTTTTTGCCAGAAGAAGCCTTGCAGCCGCAACCTTTTCAGCATGCAGCGCGCCAGGCGTGGTCTTTTCTCCCAAAAGGTAGTCAAAAGCCTCACCGCGTCCCTGCGCGATAAGTCCCTGCATTCCGGTGATTCCCTGTTTTACGCCTTAAACTATTTTGTCCCGCGTCAAAAGGGAAACGTATCTGGGGTGGCTTTTCGGTATCGTGAACTACTCCCCCCTAAAGGGCGATGGAGCTTCCTGCTTCATTGCTTCTCTGCTGAGATTGCTCAGGCAGGCTTGAAATCCCGTAGTTCCTACGGTACTATTTGATCTTTTTAATATATTAATTGCAGCATTATGGTCT
>JAHIHJ010000296.1 GCA_018899795.1 Methanobacteriota archaeon | reverse complement strand
CATGCGGCATGTGCGGCACAGTGTGTCCCGCAGGTATCAATACTATTGAATTATGGGAATCCACACGCGCGAACATGGTGAAGCACGGAACAGGTCCATACGGGAAGCAGAGCCTTTTCCCCAAACTCATTGAGGAAGGTCATAACCCATACCTGAAGCAGCAGAAGGACAGGCTTGCCTGGATGACGCCTGACATCAAGATAGCAGAGAAATCCGATATAGCATACTTCATCGGCTGCACGGCAGGATACAACCAGCAGGTTCTGGGCGTCAGCACGGCAAGGATACTGAACAAGCTCAATGTTCCTTTCATGGCGCTGGGCGAAGAAGAATGGTGCTGCGGATCAGCCCTTATCAGAACAGGGCAGCAGCACATAAACGATACCCCGAAAAAGGCTGCGATCCACAATGTTGAAGCTCTCAAGGCAAGAGGCGCAAAGAGAGTAATATTTGCATGCGCAGGTTGCTTCAGGGCTGCAAAGATAGACTGGCCGAGAGCATATGGAAAACCTCTGCCTTTCGAAGCTATCCACATGTCCCAGTTCCTTGCAGAACAGCTCGACGCTGGCAAGATAAAATGGGAAAAGAAACTTGACAAGACCGTCACTTATCATGACCCATGTCATCTGGGCAGACATGTCGGTGTGTTCGAGGAACCCAGAAAGGTCATAAAGAGTATGGCATCGCAGGGCATCAAGCTCGTGGAAATGACACGCAACCGCAAGGAACAGAGATGCTGCGGCGCTGGTGGAGGTGTGAAAGCAGGAATACCTGACCTCGCGCTGGGTGTTGCCAAGGGACGCATGAACGATGCGAAGGAAACAGGCGCAGATGCGCTTATCAGCACATGCCCGTTCTGCAGGCGCAACCTCATTGACGGCAGGGATGAACTCAAGATGGAAATGAACGTGGACGACCTTGTGGTTCTCACAGCCCATCTGATGGGTCTATCAACAGACGTTAAGCCTCCTGCGCCAGGAGCGCCGAAAGAGAGCATCAGCGACCTGTTCAGGACGCAGACGATACCGCCCAAACCCGCGGAGCCAAAGAAAGAAGAGCCAAAAACCGCTGCTGCGCCAGCGGCAGTAAAGAAGTAGGCATAAGCCTGCTTCTAACTTTTTTCGATTTCTATATTTTTTTATTTTTTTTATTTCAAGTCAACCGCTACATTTTTAATCATATAAGATATCCTGTATCTTACGAATGAGGTTGTAAGGAGCTGCGTTAATTGATAGATAATGAAGCTGCGAGCAGGATAAGGCAGGATATTGAAAAACTTGTAGCTAGCTACAAGGCTCTTAAGAAATCCAAAAATGACGAACCAAAAGAGATGGCAGCGATCAGCGAAGCCAACGTGCGCGCAGATTTTATTGACGGGCTGTTCGAGATACTTGGCTGGGACATAAAGAATCCTGATGAGTATGACAGGGAGCATTTTATTCGCGGTGCAGGTTTTGCAGATGTTGCTCTGAAAATTAATAAAAAGCCCGTTATTTTCATTGAAGCAAAGCGTTTTGGAGTAATCCCGCATCGCGATAAAGTAAAAGGAGACTGGACGCTTGAAGAACGGCAGTCAATCCTCTATGCTGCGGGCAAGAACTGTAAATGGGCGATTCTTACCAATTTTGAGAAATTCAGGGTATTTAATGCGCTGACAGGGCTGACCGTCCTGAATTTCGAATCTATTGACGATTATACGAAAAGATTGTGGGACCTAATTCACCTGACCAGAGAATTCGTTCTGTCGGAGAAAATCGATAAACTTGGTGCACGTGAAGAAAAAGAGCCTATTGATAAGGAATTTCTGGGGCTGCTGAATAACTGGCGAATTGAACTTGCCAATGATATCTACAGAAATAATTTCCTGAATGAGGGCAAACCGCCTGATCTGAGCCAGCTTTTTCCTGATCATGCAAAGCATGAAAGTGACCCGAAATATGCAAAATTCTTAGAATCCAGAAGGGAGATATTAAGAAAGCGGCTTGATTTTTCCGTGCTCAAGGATGAAAAGGGGAATTTCGATATTGAGAAACTTAAGAGCGCTGTGCAGAGGATCCTGGACAGGTTGATCATTATCAGATGGGCTGAAGACCATCTGCTTCTTGACGACTCTAACATCCTCGGCGACAAACTGAAACTCTGGAAATCAGCGGGGCGCTACAATCCGCTTTATGAGGCGCTCTTCTCAGACGGCGCGCTGTTCGATAAGTTCAACGACATTCACAACGGCGAGATTTTCAAGCGCGGCATGTTCTACGACCGCATCAACGTGAGCAGTCATGTGCTTGAGAATATCATTGAGGAGATGACCTCGCGTTCTTTCAGGAAGTTTGATTTTGACGTTCTGGGCAATACATACGAGACCTATCTTGGCAATACGCTTCGATTGAAGGAGGATAACGCCTTTGAGTTGAAGCCGAGCCAGGAGATGCGCAAGGAGAGCGGGATTTACTACACCCCGCCATACGTTGTGGATTACATCGTGAAGAACACGCTGGGCGCGCTGCTCAAGGATAAGACACCAGAGCAAGTGGCGCGCATAAAAGTGCTTGACCCGGCGTGCGGTTCTGGCTCATTCCTGATCAAAGCCTACGACTGTTTTGCGAATTACTATGAGGAGAAAAACCGTCCGATCAAGGCGCGCATAGATGAGAATGTCAGGAAAGGCATGCTTTTTGAAACCTCAGAAACCACTTACGAAGGCTACGAAGCCAGCATCCTCATGAACAACATCCACGGGGTTGACCTGGACAGCCAGGCTGCTGAGATCGCGGCTGTGAACCTGATGCTCAAGGCACTGAAAGCCGAGGAGATGCTGCCCCCTATTCTGGGCGATACTATAAAGGTGGGGAATTCGCTCATCAGCGGGAGCGAGGAGGAACTTAAGAAGTATTTCGGGGAGGAGTGGCGCGCGAAGAAGCCTTTCAACTGGGAGGAGGAGTTCGCGGATGTGTTTGAGAAGGGGCTGGCTGAGGAGGAGAGAGGGTTTGATGTGGTGATAGGGAATCCGCCATACATAACTTTAGCACTGGGAAAAAAGCAAAAGTTTGTATCAGATGAAGAACTCGCATATTTTACAGATAAATATCCAAATTCAATGGAATATAAAGGAAACACTTATACATTATTTGTTGAGCGTGCGATACAATATTTAAAAATGAACGGTATGCTGTCCTTCATAATTCCAAATACGATATTGAGTGCGTACCATTTTAGAGAGATTAGAGGGTACATTTTAGATACATGTAAAATATTGCAAATAGTTGATATTCATGATAAAGTATTCAAGGATGCTGAAATAGGCGGAAATACAATTTTAATTTTAGAAAGAGAAAAAAGCGAAGAATCGAGAGATAAAAACAATGTAAAAATAATCAAAATAGATGATGCAGAGCAATTCATTAAAAAATCTTTTGCGATAGAAGAAATCAATCAAAAGATTTTTAGAACAATTCCAGACAAGAAATTTCTTTTGAATAAAAGTGATTTATCAATGCTTAATAAGCTTGAAAAAGGGTGTGTAAAACTCGGTGAAATAGCAACGTTTTACCAGGGAGTAATTACAGGAGATAATAAAAAATACCTTTCAAATAAGCCGGAATCATCAAAGCACCAAAAAATCATAAGAGGTAAAGACATTGAACGTTATTCCTTAAAATTTGGAGGTATTTACGTTTATTTTGATAAAGAGGTGCTTTGGAGTAATACCGACGAAAATATGTTTTTAGTTGATGAGAAAATCATCAGTAGGCAAACCAGTGACCATTTAGTAGCAACTTATGATACTGAGAAATATTTTTCGTTAGATAGCACTCATGTAATAATACCAACAGGCGTAAATATAAAATATCTTCTTGCTTTATTTAATTCCAAATTGTTAAACCACTATTATCAAATGATAGTACCTGAAGCAGGCAGAACTTTTGCACAGGTCAAAATAGTAAACTTAAAACAACTTCCAATTAAAACTGCATCTTTGGAAATCCAACAAGAATTTGCCCGTTTCGTTGACCGCATGCTCGCCCTTAACAAACAGCTTTCTGAAATCAACGCCAATTTCCAGCACTACCTCAACCTGCGCCCGCACAGCATGGTCGCGCTGCGTAGCTTTATGGATGCGCTGCCTGTGGGCGATAAGGAAGTGTTAAAAGACCATTTTGGGAAGCCAGTGAGCACGATCATTGTTGATAAATTCGAGGCATTTAATGTTCTGGAGGAAGGCGAATGGCTGGTTTTCGTGGCAGGCTATAATTACACAAGTGGCAAGGGCAAGCTGTTAAGCTCATCCAACGTGCGCGCCCTGCGCCTTCGCATACCTGACATCAGCATGCGCAAATTCATCTATTACAGCCTCAAAGGCACGGCGCCGGGAAAGCTCGGCAGCGGCAACATACTCGAACAATTGCAGAAACTCAAAATACCACGGCTTGTGATTAACGGAGAAGGGAATATGAATGCCATACAGGAACTTATGGCTCCGTTCCTCGTCGAAGTGGCGAAGAAGGAGGCGCTGGAACGGGAAATTAAAGAAATTGATGATACGATCGATAAAAAAGTATATGCGCTGTACGGGCTGACGGACGAAGAAATAAGAATAATCGAGGAAAACATAAAATCTTAGACGGGATTTACAGGATACGCCCATAACATTCGCGATCGGCGCAGGCGGCTTCACAGTACCCGGCGCGCCACTTCCCGCATCCTCAACACTCCTTGCCCAGAGGAAGAGGCATGTATGGTATGCAGTCGTGACATACATGGAAAGCGCGATAACAAGAACAATTATGACCGCTGCTACCACTATTGCGATCAGCGCTCCTGCAACGGCATTTGCGCCACTCATGGCGCCGAATATTAAATATCTGAAAACAATGGCAGCTATGAATCCGATCAATGTGAGCAATCCCGTTACAAGTCCAACAGCTATTTCACCTACTCCGATGGGAAGAAGGTGTCTCTGCATTATATCCGTAGCTCTTCCCACTGCGCCCTTCAGATCCCTGTCCTCTATCACTATCGCAGGGATTATGAAATAAGTAGCAACGGTCCACACACGTTCAATGAACCCAAGAACCATGTCAGCAAGACCGCCAGCAGCGCCCCTCTCCCTTCCACTCTTTCCCCTGAGGACGCCTGTTACAACTTTAACGATCGCAGAGATGATGCTCAGATAGAACAATGTCACCGCGTTCTTTTTCGCTGCTGTCCATGCCTCGGACATTGTCGCATCGCCGTCCTGGAAAGATATATGGCTATTCCTGCGATCACTGTAAAAAATATCCCAAAGAATATCGAATAAATGGACGGTTTTATGAGGTCTCTGTCTTTCGTAACGAGCCTGAAGCTCTCTTTAATGAAGGAAAATCCTCTGAAAATGTTTTCAAACATGTTCGTAGTGTTAATATCCAAGAAATAAATACTTTTCGAAGGTGAAGTTTTGCTTGAAAATAAGTTCCATCCCCACCAGTGATATCTTAATGCTAATGTCCAGAGCCCGTTCGGGGGTCGTCATGAACCAAACAAACTTTAGATTACCGCAAAGTTCGCAAAGAACGCAAAGCTTAGTAACAAAATTCTTTGCGCCCTTTGCGTTCTTTGCGGTGATATCTCGCTGTGTTACCCAACGGGTTGGCAGACACTAACATTAATAATGCAGAACCTTGTATTATTGGAAGATACGCATGGCGGATAAACCCGATATGAAGATCGCATGGGGCATCACAGGAGCCGGGCATTTCCTGCGCGAAAGTTTTGAAATCCTTAAAAACCTGAAAGAATCAAACCCGGATCTGAAAGTGACAACCTTTGTATCGCGGGCGGGTGAAGAAGTGGTCAGGATGTATGGGCTGGAAAAAGACCTGTCATTCATATCCGGCGGTTCATACCTTGAAGAGATATTTCTTGAAAGCGGGCAGGGAGCCAGCGTCCCGAAGACGGGAAGGTTCCTTCTCGGGAAATACGACGCCCTGATAGTAACGCCTGCGACATCGAACACAACAGCCAAGCTGGCTTACGGGATAGCGGATACCCTGGTAACCAATGCAGTTGCGCAGGCTGTCAAGGGAAGTATGCCTGTATATATAGTCCCGGTGGATATCGCAGGCTCTATTGATTCAAGGATGCCTTTCTTCATAGACCGGGAGATATGCATGAAATGCGAGCTCTGTCCGCCCAGGGATAAATGCCCGATTGATGCGATAACAGACCAGATAGATCTGCTAAGATGCAGCGGGTGCGGGATATGCGTAAGCCTGTGCAGTTACGGCGCGATCAGGGGAGGGATGGTCAGACTCAAAGTCCGCGACATTGATGCAAAGAACGTAAGGCTCCTTCGGGAGCTTGAAGGGATCACAGTACTTGAAACCTCTCAAATGATTTTTGATATTTTACAGAAAACATGCAAAAATTGAAGTACTAACGGATATAAAAGGAGACAAGTATAGAGGTTATATCTTGTTTCCAAATAAAAAAGTTCAGACATTAATAGGTACGCGTGTACAGGTTGAGATGAAAGGAGATAAAAATACCCTTGAAGGGAAGCTTGAGAGTGTTGACGATAACCTGAATTTGCATCTTATTGAAACATTTGAGATCGCAAACGGGGCAAAGTCACGTTCTCTGGGTTCGGTAGTTTTAAGAGGTAATAATATTATTCTATTGTGCCCCGTAGGGGAGTAGAATGGAAGCCGAAGAGAAGATCCTTAAGTTAATAAAATCCAGAAAAAAAGGCATCCTGCAGAATGAGCTATGGAAGAAGGCTGAAATAGACCGCAGGAAATGTTCCCGCATAGTTGATAAATTAGAAAAAGAAGGAACGATCGTAAGGGAACATGAAACCAGTAAAGGTACAAGGACTTATCGCATCAGGTTAGCAGGGACCAAGGAACCCGAGAAGGCAAAGGATTTCAAACCATTGATTGCCGGGAATATGTTCGCGCCATGCACAGGCTGCCCTCTTGAATGTATACCGGAATCGTGCGAGCCTCTTTCAGAATGGGTCATCCGTCTTATTAATGAGGAGTAGTTGATTTCTTTCTTTATAGTACGGTTCCCTCTGCCGAACTGCTTCCAATAGCGAATTTTTTATTTCTTCTGGCGCAGCGCCATCCCTGATATCGACAAGGTTGTCATTTCTCATAAGGCAGGGTTTCAATTTACCGTTTGAGGTAATACGCAGCCTGTTGCAATTTGCGCAGAATCGTGAGTTGTCGATAGGTCTTACAAGTTCGACCTCGACCCCGTCTATGAAATATTTCTTCCTCCAGTGCATCTCACGTTCATTTACATGGGACGCTCTTGACTCCAGCATTTTTTCAACTCCATCAATATCTACCATGAACCTGCGGATATCCTTGAAATTCATGAGTTCGATAAGCTGGAGTATAACATTGCCGTCATACTTTGCCGTAAATTTGATGGCATCATCTATCTCGTTGTGGTTGATGCCTTTAAGGAGCACCATGTTGAGTTTGACAGGCGTCAATCCTGCATCTATCGCAGAACCGATGCCATCTATTACTTCAGGCAGCCAGTTCGGAAAACCTGTTATGGCTCCATAATGCTCCTTGTTGATGGACGGAAGGCTCACGTTCACCCTGTCAAGACCGCTTTCAGCAAGGGATGATGCGCGCCGTGAAAGCAGTATGCCGTTCGTGGTAGCTGAAATATTTTTCAAAACAGGCATCCCTGCAATTATATCCTCGAAATCATCTCTCATGAGCGGCTCTCCGCCAGAGAACTTCACTTTGTTCACACCGAACTCTGTCGCAGCCGTAACTATTTTTGCGATAGTCTCAGGTGACATCTCATATGATTGCGCCTTGTTCTCCCCTTCCTGATGGCAGAAAATGCAGTTCAGGTTGCATTTTTTCGTTATCGAGATACGCAGACTTCTAATGACCCGTCCGTAGTTATCTGTAAGTGTATTTTTCATGAATATTTGTTTCCAGGTATAGTTATATCGTGCTTCCTGTATAACTTTTACTCAGTAGCTCAAACCGATACGCGGAATAATCCATTCCCATGTTCTTCTATCTTGAATTTCACATCCAGGAAATGTTCTGTTACCCATATGTTCGTTCTTGTGTGAAGAGAGATAACACCTGTCGTAAAAGAACCACCTCCTGCAAGCGCCATATAAGGGATCAACTGGTCTGCAAGGAACTCATCCACTCCAGCTCCTGTCCTTAATTCAGCTAGGAGCGCCTCTGCTGCAATACTTCCAACTGTTTCAGCTTTAAGTCCGGGTTTACCAAGAGCGCTACCTCCCGCAGCGCCGCACCACAGCGTAACCCCGCTTCCAGTTGATGGATCATCTCTTGTTTCTATCGAAATACTGGCGTCATAACCTTCCAGCTTCAGGATATCCCGGGCGGATGATGCCTGTCTTTCAGCAACGTGGACTGGAAGACGGGACGAGTGGGAGATCCCCCGGACAAGAGTGCACTCATTGGTCTCAAGAACGATCTTTCTTAATGCTGCAGGAGCGATATCTGCTTCGACACAGCCTCCGCCGCGTGGATAGTATCCCCTGCGAACAAGCCGGATATCGCAAACACATCCCATAAGGGAAAGCGCGCCCAGTGTTACCGACCGAAGGTAATCGATCGTGGGGGACCATGAAACATCAGTCCCGCCTGAGATGTTAAGTCGGACCGAGCCGGGAGAATGCATGGCTATGGGCATCAGGCACTGGAGAATAAGGGTTATGCTGCCTGCTGTCCCGATATCTATATCAAAAACGCCTGCTTTTATTTTGCCAGGTTCAAAAATAAGATCCGTGGAATGGAGCTTGCAGCCTGCTACCTTACCATTACACAGCGCTGCCGCGCTCTCTACAGCTTTAACATGCTGCGCCGAAAGTCCGGGCTTTGGTCTGTTCTTCCTGATATTATTTATTTCGACCCGTTCTCCTGTCACGGCAGAAAGCGCTACCGCAGTCCTTAATATCTGCCCGCCGCCTTCTCCGTAAGACCCGTCAAGCTTCATAGATCATCATATCGTCAGGATGGTTATTGAGTTTTTGGATGGTGGTTCGATATGTAATAAGAATGATGCACAGCCAGTTCTTAATGAAAAGATAACGAGCGGGTCGGGGAGTGGGAGTGGGGGTTAGTAAAAAAGTTTGCCTACCCGCTCGTTATCATAATAATTAGCATAATAGCATATATAGTTTATTGTCCGGGTTTAGGGGCCTTTTATAGTACATTGATTGTGCCCTGAGAGGCATAACCATGAAAATCTGCGAGAGCCAATGTATTTTAAATACATGTTACCTAATATAAGGGATAAAGGAGGCTTTGCCATAGAGGAAAAACCATCTGAACTTAAGCCCATCAAGGCGACATATGCAGTCCTTGGCAGCGGCGGCATAGGCCTTGCTCTTGCTAATGAACTCGGGACAAGAGATAAAAATATCATTCTTGTGGACATAGATGCAGCGAAGGTAGAAACTTTATTAGAGCAAAACCTCAATGCGCTGCAGGGCGATATCGGAGATCCCGATGTTTTTAAAAATATCGATCTAATTCATCTTAAATCGGCATTCATAGTAAGCTCGGACATCCAGGCTAATAAAAAAGCCATTAATTATTTAAAGAAAACAGCGCCCGATATTCAAATCATTACCAGGGCAAATGATTCACAGCAGAAAGAAGAGATGGAAGCGGCAGGCGCTGACCTTGTTGTTCTCCAGTCACATCTCCCTCATAAGTCTATTGCCCTGGCTATAGTCCAGTATATTGAGAAAATAATGTCAGTAAAGCTGGCAAAAGACCTGAAAAGATCGATCGCTTCAGTTGGCGACGGGAAGTTTGCCATAATAGTCCATAATAATCCTGACCCTGATGCGATATCAAGCGCAATGGGCTTAAGAGAGATAGCCGCAAGCGTTGGGGTCAAAGCCGATATACATTACGGGGGGGACATAGGGCATCATGAGAATAAAGCGTTCGTAAATCTGCTGGGTGTTGAGATGGGTAAGTCAAAGGATTTTAAAGAATCTGATTATAAGAAGATCGCCATGATAGAATGCTCTACGCCGGGAGTGAATAACATGCTTCCGCCTGATACACGGGTCAGCATAGTGATAGACCATCACCAGGCTGACATCGAAGAGGTGAGGGCTGAGTATGTCGATATCAGACCTAACATAGGCGCGACAGCCACGATAATGACAAAGTACCTGCAGGATCTTGAAATGCCTATCAGGACCGAACTTGCGACCGCTCTTTTATACGGAATAAAAGTGGATACTGATGATTTCAGCAGGAATACAGACCCCGCAGACCTGATCGCCGCAGCATACCTTACCCCGCTTGCGAACCATGATATACTGAGCAGGATAGAAACGCCGAGCAGGTCCATGGAGGAGATAGATGTCCTTGGCGAAGCCATCAAGAACCGGGAAATAAAAGGAAGTTACCTTCTCTCTAACGTCGGACCTATCCGCAACAGGGATACGCTTGCACAGGCTGCGGATTACCTGCTTACGCTTGAAGGTATCACCACGACAGTGGTCTTTGGTCTGGGTGAGGACCATATCTATATATCGGGAAGAAGCCGCGATGTCCGCATCAACATCGGAAAGGTTATGCAGGATGCCTTCGGCGCGGATAAGGCTGGAGGACATGCGATGCTCGCAGGCGCCCAGATACCGCTCGGGGTGCTGGGCGGGACAAAGGATAAACAGACTCTCATGAAACTCGCGGAAGAGGTCGTTGTAAAGAGACTGCTTTCTGTGATAGGGATACAGAAAGAGCCAAGATGAGGTTCATTTTAACAAAAATGCATTAGGAATTTGAAAATTCCTGTGCAATTGTATTAGTCCTGATGTCCACCAACCCGCTGGGGTTTTTCAGGAACTTCG
This sequence comes from Methanobacteriota archaeon, assembly GCA_018899795.1. The sequence goes on along the minus strand of JAHIHJ010000296.1, from coordinate 724 downwards.
ATCACCGCAAAGGACGCAAAGATCGCAAAGCATAGCAGCAATATTCTTTGTGTCCTTTGCGCTCTTTGCGGTAAGCCTCGAAGGATGCCTAAGCTTGAACTTCTGGACAGGCTGATAACTCTATTACAGCAGCGCCGTGGCCGAGAAGAGGCATACGCAAGACGCGTGAAAGAGCTGGGTGTAAGGCACAGCCGCTCTGATATGGGCGCAAGGGATACTCAGTTCAGCAGCATGGATATGGTCATCATGGCGATCTCCAAAATTCCAAGTCTAAATAAATCCTTTTAGTTCTCTTTTCATTTGCCACCTCTCTTGCACAGTTCTGATAGATTTCGTTATCTGCCAAGGTGAGTTTCTTGATACTATTCCATTTTGGTAGATTACATCTATTTCCATGTTTTATCAATTCTGTTACTACATGATTATCCAATGGTATCTCTAAGAACTCTTCAAGTTTATGAAGATTGTATTCTTCCGCTAAAAATCTGTTATAGAAGGCCTCTTCCAAGAAAACATTAATCGCTTTTCTGGCTGCTCCCCAATTATTTTTAGCGCCTGGAAATTTTTCCATAAGTTTCTCTGTATTTTCATCCAACCAATTTTTAAATTGTTCTTCGTTTATATTATCTATCCTTAAATTCAATTCTATTAAGAATTCTCGTGCCGTTCTTACGAAACCAGGAGGTCCTTGCCCTCGTAGTGTTGAAGCACCAATAGAAATGTT
>JAHIHJ010000001.1 GCA_018899795.1 Methanobacteriota archaeon | reverse complement strand
TGATATGCCGCTTGTGCTTCTCGTGACACTTCTTGATATCTTCTTCTCTGACGTGTGACATCCAGTTAATGTGCGAAACCTTGTATTCCTTATGCTGGTCGTCCCAGATCAAGTCCGTCTCCAGGACTCCTTCGAAATCCTCAACAATCGTCGCTTTTGTCTCTTCAGGCACACCTGGTGCGATTTCCAGAGTGCTGACTACGAGTGTTTCCCATGACATATTCAATCACTCCTTGTTTCGGGCGGATGCAGATGCTCGAATTCTTCTATGACATCAGCGGCAGTGTATTCGATGCGCTCATTGCATTTGCCGCATAATGCCCATTGCTCATCGAAGTCCTCTATGACAGTGATGCCTGTCTTCTTTTCGCCATTCTCGAAGTGAATCTCTGTCTCTGAATACCCGCCAGAGATTGCCTCTACAACCCCTACTTCAAACAAGTCAGCGCCGCAATGTGGACAGATATGGTCTGTCTGGTCATCATCCGGGACTGGAGCCACTGGCTCAACGAATTTATTATTATTTATATCCATTATTGTTCTCCTTCTGGCTCTGCCCAGCCAGTTTATAAGGGGAGTCAATTTCCTGAAAACGCCAGATTTCAGCGCTGCAGTGCGAAATCTGGTATCAGCCATAACTATAATAATATAAGTATATTATATAGTAACTATATTATTTAAAATCTCTTAATTCTTATTCGCCACTCCTCGTATCCCCCTCGCGTGCTCCTCCATATCCTATGCCTCTGCCTCGCAGTTTGTTTTGTGAAGGAGGGCGGGGGATTTTCGAGAAAGTGGCTATTCTGGGCTATTCAATTCGAGCATTATGGTCGCCATCAATCTTCTGGCAGAACATATCCCACATAAGCCACGAAACTATTGCCTCGCTTCCCGGTGGCGCTTCGCTGGTTGAGAAATGCTCGATCCATTTTCGGAAAAATGCCTGTGATTTTTCATGTGCTTCTCCCGATGTTCTTCCGTCCAATAGCGATAAGACTACCTGGTTTGAAGAATCAAGAAACGGCAAAGCAAGTTCATCATCAAGCTCCCTGCCGGCAGAGCAATTCTTGTCCGATGCGAAAATAAAGGCATCATCGTAACCTATAAAGCATTTTGCTCCGGCGTCTACTGCTTTTAGACCGAGAACTTTTGCAGAACTGCATGAAACCGAATAAACGGTCTTTGAGTTAAGCAAATGTTCATTATCTCCGCTTTGTATCAGCACTTCATTTTTATGCCCAAAAATCGTATCGTCGCTTCCGTGCCCATTGAATACAACAAGAGACGGATTCTGCTTATGGAGGTATTTCTCAACTTCGCTTCTGGATGCTTTCGGACCTGCAAAATCAGAGCAGGATATGCCTTGTTTGCCCGCAGCATCTACCAGGCGCTCGCTCCATTTGAAAAGATATGCAGTGGTTGAATCATGATATGGTCGCGTGATTAGCATTCGGCTCATTTCAACATTCCCTTCATAGACCGCAGATAGAAAAGCTGTATCTCCACAACTTTTTTGCCTATTTCGTCTCTCTTCTTTACGTTTTCGATAAGTTGATACTTGTCAAATGTGCCATAATTCCCTATGGAGATTTTCATATTCTCAGGCATGGAAGAAATCCGTGCGATTACGAGTTTGTTGATTTCGTCTTCGTTTACCATAATATCACACTATATTATTTCAAGTTCAAGGAGCTTTTGCAGTATGATCTTGCCAAGAGTGGTATTATTTTTTATTTCCATATATGCGACATTCCACGTTAACGGTTGATCATCCACAACCAGAATTATCTCATTTCGAAGATTGATTGGCAGGTTTGAATATACTTTAATGAATCGTTCAAGCGACATAGGCATCATCCATAAGCATAGTTTGTCATTTGGGCTTATATAAATGATGTGTATATTTTCTTATCTGGTGATATTCCCAGAACTTTATTGGCTGTAGCTGATGAAAACTTTTGGTAATAAAGGCTTTCAAGAGTCTTTGATAATTGTACACGCCCTCGCCGAATCTTTCTTCACATTCAGGCTCCCAGGCAGCCTGATAAGTCTTGTAAAATCAGTCGTCACGACCGTATCTATTTCCACCCAGTTTGGATTGATAATCTTTCTTCCGCGCTTTGTCTTGTAATGGCCGAAGAAGTCTGCAATTTCTCTGCGCTCGGCATTATCCAGCTTCTGCACGCACTCGTCGTGGACGTGGACATGGAACCCGCGGCTACCGGAATCAACATATAGAAGCTTCTTGAACCCCAGGTCATCCTTCAATATCAACATGAGTTTCTCGCTCTGTTTTTTCGCTTCCCTGAGCGTCGGTCTCTTCAGGTGATCGTAATCTAGATCAAACACCAGATCAGACCCCTGCCACCCCTTTTTCTTATCTTCCATGGGATATGCGGCTGGATCTGCATACTTTGATGAAGAGAAATATACATGGTCTGGTGATGTTTCAATGAGGAAAACCCTGAGTTTCTGTAATGACGAGAATGCCCTGTGCCTCACCATCTTATCCCCACTCTTCCTGAATCCGAACTCCCTATTCTGAAAAAAAGGTGGCTCGGACAACGGCGCAGTCATGTAGTAATCTGAGATTGACATAAGTATGATCTAATCAGACTTTAAGTTGAACGTGTCTCATGCATCATCATTTATTTCATCAATCCTCACTTTCGATTGAAGCGTTGCATCTTTTTGATCTTCCTCTCTTCTCCGGTAGCACATGCGGTCTCGAAATCCATCTGTGCTAAGTCCAACATAGGTTTGATGCATAAACCGCACAAATCCCCAAGCTCGTTCTTCCAATGTTCCGGTCTATCTTTTTTAACCAAAACCTCCGCAATCTCCCCAAGCTCTTTCATTGCGTGGATCACCAGGTTCTTTAACTCTTCCTCGTTCTTAATTTCCATGTTTAATTATCCTCTTAACGTCCTGACCTTCTGTGTCAACATCTTCTTGTTCTCTATCCATAACTTTTTCCTGTAGTACACCAGCGGGTGCTCTATCTTCCTGCACAGCACCTTTCCAGGGCAGTTGCCATTGGTTATCATGGTCGTACATGCCGGGCATGTGTAGGCTGTTCCTGATGCTCCGTTGATGTGGCTTATTTGATATCTCGTGGCCTGCTCCTTGAAATCCGGTGATGCCTTGAATATATCCGTGACATTCTCAGGT
>JAHIHJ010000295.1 GCA_018899795.1 Methanobacteriota archaeon | reverse complement strand
GAAGTATATACAGAGAACACCAATGATGGCAACAGGCAAAACTGATCACATTTGGTCTTTGGAGGAGATGCTTACTTTTCCTTATTATAAAACATCAGTAAATTAAGGGGTCAATACCCGATTTTGCCAAGCATGCTTAAAATATCGGTATCAAATATCATATTAAAGATATTTCCTGAGCTTCCTATCCATTTCTGCAGCCGGTCTTGCCTCTATCTCCCTTATAAATCCCCTTTTACCCAAAATATCCTTGAATTCAATAATAGTCATCCCGGCAACCTCCGCTGCTTTGCTAAGGGATACCTCGCCTTTTTTGTAAAGTTCTATTGCAGTGCTGACCTTGAGCTGTACATTCTCCCGAAAAAGACTTGAGATAGCATCTTTGATAACATCTAATTCGCTCGAATAATTCCCTGCTTTTACCAGCGCCTTCAATTTTCTCTCTATATCGACAGACAGCGCCTCCATATTATTTCGCCTCCTGTTTAGATTGTGCTCTTATCAAATCTTCAGACAACATTTCAACACCTGCAATGCATACAACATCATATCTATCTTCTATTCTATTATATACTTCCATTGCTAAACCACCGTATCGTTTCTCTCAATTCTTCTTTAAAATCACTTTCAGGTTCATACCCGAATGTTCTTGCTTTTGAGATATCAGCCAGTGAGTGTTTTATATCGCCAGGTCTTGGTTCTTTATATACAGGTTCAATATCTTTCCCAACGATCTCGTTGATCATATCAACCAATTGATTAATGGTTATCCGTCTGCCGCATGCTATATTAAAAATACCGGTTTTATCAGATTCACATGCGAGGATATTGGCATCCACTACATGCCTGATATAACTAAAATCCCGGCTCTGCTCCCCATCACCGAAAATAACAGGAGGTTCATTGTTCATTATGGCATTGATGAATTTTGGGATAACAGCAGCATACTCCGAGCCCGGATCCTGCCTTGGTCCATAGACATTAAAATAGCGAAGTGAGACTGTAGGTTGATTATAAATTTCTCTAAATACATTGCAGTAATACTCGCCTGTCAATTTTGTTACCGCATAAGGAGATTTTGGGGCCAGCTGAGATGTTTCGGCAACTGGTGGGACTGCCGCATCGCCGTAGACTGCGCATGATGATGCATTAACAACCTTCCTGATGCCATTATCCTGCGCCGCGATCAGCACGTTCAGGGTGCCATTGATATTAACAATATTGCTGGCAACCGGGTCATTTACGCTCGCCGGAACACCGGGTATTGCAGCCAGGTGGAACACATAATCAACGCCCCTGAAACTCTGCTGAAGCAGGTCAAGGTCTGTTATGCTTCCCTTTATGAGCCTTACCTTATTATTCTCCAGCAGTCCTCTGATATTCTCCATCCTGCCGCTGGACAGATCGTCCAGAATAACAACTTCGTTATCCTTTGCCAGTTCTTCTGCAATGTTTGAGCCGATAAACCCTGCGCCGCCTGTGATCAGGACTTTTTTGTTATTCATTTGAATCCTTTGACTATCCACGTTTTATAAGCGTCTCAATTTCCCGTATGAACTTTTCCGCTCTTGACAGCGCATTTTCAGCTTCCGTCCTCGATATCGTCCCCACCGAATCATAGACTGCTGAATGTCTTTTTCTTCGCATACGGTCAAACATTATCACATCATATTTCTTGCCGCTTTCAAATCACGTTTTGCCAGATCAAGTGAGTCGCTAACTTTTTTATCGTCGATCGGCAATCTCTTTATAATGCCAGCTCTTTCGAGTTCATCAGTATTCACTTAATTCACCTATAAGCATCACTTTTTTCTCCTTTAGTACATTCCGTACAAATGGGTCCTTGTTCTGTATTCTCCCATTCAATTCATCAGGTGTAAAAAGAACATAATTTATCTCGCGTGAGAGCTGCGTTTCAAGTTTTTCTATGCAGAGTATAAGTTCATCTTCATGCACATGCCCGATTATGAAGAGATCTATATCGCTTTTGCCTCCTGCATTTCCTTCGGCAAAAGACCCATAGATGAATGCAGCTTTGATGTCGCCGATTTTCATCAGATTCTCGGTCAAAATCTTACCCACAGATTCAGTTTTAAGTATGATATTCGTCAATTCTGCATATATGGACATGCTTTTATTGACTGCGTAATATTTTAAGTTGCCTTTTCTTGCACTTGTTAGCAATCCAATTTCTTCCAGGTTCTTAAGCTCTCTCCTGACGGCATTTGTATTCTCGTTCGTCCTTCGTGCAATCTCCCTGACATACAACTCAGTCCCTGGATTGAGAAGAAAGAGCGTCAACAACTTTACTCTTGTTTTAGACGTGAATAAATTTTCAAGCATTGAATACAAATTGTACTCAATCGTATAAAAATATTACTCACTATTTCAATAGCATCCACTATTAGCGCCATTCCCCTTATCACTTACATCAGTGTATCAATTCAGAAATGGTACTATATTGCCTCTTGAATCTTATTCTCAGATAAACTTGAATATTTCTTCACTATTCCAATGAAGATATGTTCCTGCAAAAAAGAGGATACGGAAAATCCATCCTCAAAATCCCCAAACTCCTCCATATCTTTTGCGATCAAACGGGTCTGCACCTTCGTAACAGGAAGACGTGAAAGGATATTCATGAAATAACCGATTGATTTTGCCCTGTCAGAAGAGATGTTCTTTATCGCTCCGCAATTGATACAATAAGGATGCGATTTTAATCCCTTCAAATGCCCCCTGAACTCATAAGGAAGCCAGACTTTCTGGATAGTACCGCATATCTTATGTTCGCAGGTCATTTAGCTCCTCTCATTTTTTCATACCCTGTTATAAGCAATTTGTGCTCCAACCTGCCATTAATACTATTTCGATATACATAAACCTTCCACTCGCTTTTCGCTATCCCCCCTTTTTCTGAGTGACGATTTCATTGATCAGCCTTTGGATCTAAAAACTCTATTATAGTAAACATAGCCTGAGATCAATATCCCCGCAGCATCCGCCAGCCAATCCATAATACTCATTTCCCTTCCCGGAACAAAGCTCTGGTGCACTTCATCAGAAGCTGCATACACAAGAGAAAATCCCATGCTTGCAACAAAACCAATTGAAGTTGCAGGCATGAACGCTTTCAGGCTCAGCCACCCGAAAGGAACGTACTCTGCAAAGTGCATCACTTTATCCTGATGGGGAAAAAGCGGTTTTACCGGGATGGCTTCCGGTCCCTGGCTTGAAAGATAGAAGATCAAAATGGCATAGCTCACAAGCCCCGCGATCCAGAATATCCTTGCTATTTTGATGCAGATCCCTCTAAGTAATTTTTAAAGAAAGCCGCAAAAACGCCGACGAAAAGTCCCAAAACAGCAGCAATTGCTATATTCATAGTTCTTTTCTGACCAATCACCGCAGGATCTGTTGGCGGAGTTAGTAGTTCCACAACGTTTGGGGTGGTATTAACGTTTGGACTGAGATCAACGCCTGAGTCGGGATTATCCAACTCTATCATTTTAACCTGTAATTCAGCAAGCTTCGCGTCTATCAATTTAAGTCGTGCATTCAATATAGTTAATTCTGGGTTTGATTGTATCAGCTGCTGCGCAAAACTCGTGTATATTCTACCATCCTCTTTTATGGACATCAGATCAACTATCTTATATTCAATTTCAATTTGTTTATCTTTATATCCAAACCTTTCCGCAACAAGGGATAAATTTCTCAATCTATTGATCTCAAAATCAGCTTCTTCTGCCAATATTTTCTTAATCTCAGCATTGATATCCTCTCTTTGTTTTGCATATAAAATGGATAAATTTATTAATCGTGGGTAGTCATTTTGCGATTTTTCACGGGATAATTTCTCAAAAGAGATTCTGTTTAGCTCATCAACAGACACATTAATATACTGCCACAAATATTTCTTCATCATTTCCGGCTCATTCCCTTTGAGCTGCAGCAGGATTTGATTTGTATTCCCGACGCTTCCTACTTTCAGGCTGCTAAGCGTGGTCAGGGCTTCATTTTTGGAAGCTTCGCCATCCTGCGCAGCAGTTTTTTGAATGACAGGTTGAGATTTTAGTAATTCAATTGCATCAGCTAAAGGAATTTTTGGATTAGATATATACGACAATTTTGCTTCAGTCTGATATTCATCCTGAAGTACCAAAAATGAATAAAAACCAGACGTGATCAAAGACACAAGGACAATAGCCAGAATTAACGATCTGTTTTTCCATATTACTCTCAAATAGTCCCGCAGGTCTATTTCTTCGTCAATGATTCCATTCTCCATGAAGCGATATAAAGGTCAATGGATAATATAAATATATTGATTTGAAAAGTAACAGGTAAGGATTTGCAGAGGAATAACTTAGTAAGTTATTCCACGGTCATATTTTACACGCATACAAACCCCCATCCTGTGATCCCACATAAACGATCCCATCCCGAACCACAGGAGAGGCGGTAATCGTCCCATTCGTAGCACAAATACCTGTCACTTTACCATCCATTTTATCAAGCTTATACATTTTCCCATCCAACGCACCAACAAAAACCGATCCTTTTTCAACGACGGGTGAAGCATAAATTGGGAAAAGCTGCTCTGACTTCCAAACAAGCTCTCCGCTGCTGGCATTCAGGGCATATACCTTTCCATCATATGAGGCAGCATAAAGCGTATTATTCAAATGTGTTGGAGGTGAGTCAACAGAAAAACCAGTTTCATATCTCCACAACGATTTCCCGGTTCGCGCGTCCAGAGCATTGATATTTCCGCTAATGTCTCCGATGTAGATAATGTTATTGATCAGGATCGGCGACGACCATATTCTGGTTTTAACGTCATGATCCCATTTCAGGGCACCATCATTCCTGTCAAGAGCATATACTGTCCCATTGTATGATGTAAAGTAGATCATATTATCTTTACTAGCAGGCTTTGAAACTATTGTATCACTGGCAGTAAATTTCCATTTCAGGGCATTACCCGAAAGATCATAAGAATTCATCGTATTGCCGGTGCCGAAATAGAGATCCTTTCCATCTACCAGGACAGGTGAAACCGATGCAGAAACATCCGGAACCTTGATCAATGAAGTCTTATCAGTTATTAAATTCCTTACAAATATCTTTATCAATGGACCCTGCCGGATCGCAGTATAAAGCGTATCTTCCGAGATCTCAAGAGGTGTGGGCATGGTCGGGATATCCTGCCTCCATGCAAGGAATGATCCATTGATATCTAAAGCAAACAGATCTTTATCTGAGGTTGCGTATATGATGCTGTTCCTAATTATTATGTCGTATATCTTTTTCCCGGTATCGTATTTCCATATAATATCCATTTTTTCGGGTTTTTCAGGCGTAAGCGCAATGGCGCCCGTTCGATTGCCCGGATTACTCATGTATCCAGGGTCAACCAATGAACCGTCTAAGATCTGCTTGTTGCTGATGCTGATGTTCTTGACCGTTACATTATTAATATACATAGAGTAAGCATTGATCGGTCCTGTTTCATATGGCGTGCCTTCGGTTGCATAGGGAACCACCAGTGTGAAATTGCCATTTGCATCGGAAATTGTTTTAACGATGTAATTAAATGTCCTGTTCGTATTTGTTCTTACAGGGACAAATATTTCAAGTATGGTATTTGGCGAAGTTGTTCCCCTGATCATCGCGCCGCGCACATATTCAAATATTTTGATCTTTTTTACATTGATCGTATTTGAACCTGTAGTATTGGATTCATATACAAGCCTGTAATGGGACAATCCCTCGTCCCGGATATTTAATGGGTTTTCGATTGATGAGCCATCGAGCAGGTACAACCTGGCAAAAATCGTATTATAATAATTATTGTTCAATAGATTGGTTTTAACAATGGAATTGGGGGCTGGAACGTCAAAGGAGTAGTAATAATTTGACATGTTCTTACCTGCTATATCAAGGATATGCCCGTATTTCCCATATACGATATCCTCGAATCCGAATCCTGTTTCATCATCCACAATAACATATCTTGCTCTTCTCTGGTCAAGGATATCATTTGCTGTTTTTTCAGAATCCGCCGTAAAGTATTGCGCAGCAGCAATAATCCCTGCCTGGAAATTATTGGCGACCACAGGACGCCGGGCAACATATTCGATCCAGTTGCCATAGTCCGCCCATGCCATTACGACGTATTCAGGGCTTTCCCGGGGATTATCATAATAACTTGTCTCTGGCGTATTATTTCGCATCCAGATAAGGGCATCCCGCCAATCTCCCGCAACTTCAGGTGTTTCTGTAGCTAAAGCATATGCCACGTACGCTGTAGGCAAACCAATCAGCAGTATCAGGAATGTAAAACTTGCAATCGTTTTAGTGTTTAAAACGAAGTTTTCATCAAAGATCATTCTATTAATAAAATATGCTGCAAAAAATGCCACAAATATGGACATCAGGTAAGAAAAACGGACTTGATTGAAGGTTAATAGTATTATTACCAAACCTGATATCAAAAACAACAGCTTCTCAGGCGCAAATCTATAACCAAGCTCGGATACGATATAATAAAAGAGCCCTATTAATGCAAAAAAAAGCGTAAAGCCAAAAGGAATGGAGAAATACAGCGTAGTTATGAATGCAAAATAGTCTTCTGCAAAAGGCTGGGTTTCAATAATCGTTCCAACTACGTTCTCTCCAGCTAAATATTTCATCGCCTCATCAAAAATACCAAATTCTTGAGGGAACAGCATTATTGACCCTGCCAAAAGAAACCCGAAAAAAACAATAGCTACTGGATACATTAATTTATGAATCCTCTTCTTCAGCATTATATTTGACAGTACCCCGGGGAGGATCACTGCAGAAAAAAAAGTAACTATACCCAATACCTGGTAAAGTGGGATCCAGTGTAATAGAAATAAAAGCACCGTGATAATAAGGGCGGTCAATGCTGTAACAGCCCCGATCAATATCAAGTTTTCAGATGTCTTTCCTCTATACAGGTTCACTCCATACTGGATAATAAAAAACATGCTGATTATTGCAATGTATATCTGAGCAGCGCTCCAGGTGAATACCATTCCACCAATAAATATGCCTGCAAGGACGGCAAAAATAAGACTATTGTATTTCATGGATATAATAAGTAAAAGAAGAACCATAGTAAATAAGAACACTTCAGCTACATGATGGTCGGTTAATCCCAATCGGGAAACCGTTATATGGGCTGGCATAATAGCGAACAGAAAAGCAGATAAAAGACCTAACTTCCTGTCATGAAGTTCTTTCCCGATAAAAAATATGGGGATAACCGTTATGGCTCCGAGCGCAACCGGAAATATCGCTGCAACTGTTTCGATCGTGTGGGTGGTTGGAGAACCAGAGCTTATTAAAAGCGTAATAAAAGCTATCGCCAGGTCATAAAAAGGCATCCAGCCTACATTATAACCCAATGGATAATTCACATAGGAATCGAACCATAAGAAGGAAGGAAAGTTCTGTACGCTGTAGGTGATAAGTCGTAAGTGGTAGTAAACATCAAAATCCGGGAAAATCACGCTGCTGCCAACAAATATTTTATTGACAGCTGCAAACCTTAATAAGAGAGCTAGCAGAAAAATCAAAAATAGAAGGAAATATGCAACTGTTTTGGTATTTTTACCGGCTACCGGAGTTATTGAAGGCTCTGGATGTATTCGTGATTGTTTCTTTTTCTTGTTCGTGCTATCGAAATTCGATCTCTTCTTATTTTTAACTTCCATGAGCTACCAGCAAAGTCCAACATATTCAACATCTTTTCCAGGGGTAAGCATGTGCCGCCCGTCTATGATTATCCTGTTTTTCATGACCTTGAATTCCTTATCAAGCGACCTGAACTCATCCCATTCTGTCATTACAAGGCACGCATCAGTGCCCCTCAATGCATCCTCTGCTGAACTGTGATATTCGACGCTGCCAAAGAGCTTTTTCATATTCTCGTTCGCCATAGGGTCATATGCAAGGACTTTCGCCCCGTTATCGAGCAGTTCCTTTATCACCGGAATAGACCGCGATTCCCTGATGTCGTCAGTGTCGTTCTTGAAAGCAAGCCCGAGTACAGTGATTTTCTTACCGTTCAAGTCACCCAGTTTATTTTTTAGCAACTTTATCATTCGAAGAGGCTGTATCTCATTCACTGCGATAACTGATTTAAGAAGCTGTGGTTCATATCCTATCTCCTGTGCCTTGCCTATCAGGGCTTTCAAATCTTTCGGGAAGCACGAGCCTCCAAAACCTGCGCCCGAATTGAGAAAGTGCGGACCTATCCTGAAGTCCTTCCCAACTGCTTTCATTACCTCGTAAGTATCTATGCCCAGTTCCTTGCAGATATTCCCTACCTCGTTCGCAAAGGATATCTTCGTAGCAAGGAATGAATTATTTACATATTTTATCATCTCTGCGGTGCGCGGGTTTGTCCTTGTTACCTCGCACTCAAGCCCGCTGTAAAGCGATGCTACGATATCGCCCGCCTTCTTATCAAGCGAGCCCACCACTATCTTGTCAGGGTGCATGAAATCATGGACAGCTTTGCCTTCGCGCAAAAACTCGGGATTCATGGCAATGCCAAATTCCCCCTCGCGCTTTCCGGAGTGTTTTTCTATGATCGGAAGGACTATTTTCTCGGTTGTTTCCGGCACCACCGTACTTTTTACAACTACAACATGGTAACCTTTCTTCTTCCTGAGCGCATCACCTAGACTCGCGCTTGCAGCTTTCACGATGGCAAGGTCGATGCTGCCCCTTGCATCCGATGGTGTGCCAACGCAAATAAAAGAAACATCAGAGTTCATTACTGCAAATTCATAGTCAGAAGTGGCGCGTATACCCTTTCCTGCATGCTTTTTCAGGAGCTCTGGAAGACCCTCTTCATATATCGGCGCCACTCCTGCGTTTATCTGGTCGATCTTTGAGCGCTCAACATCAACACATATCACTTCATGCCCCAGTTCTGCAAAGCATGCCCCACTGACAGTACCAACATATCCTGTCCCTATTACTGAAATTCTCATAAATTATTCGCTCTTTTAACTTGAGTAAGGATATATTAATATTTGCTTAGTATCCCATAATTCCAGCCGATTCGTTAAGCTAGTGAACTACCCAACCTAAAAGGCTTGGGCGTACCGCTGCATCGGCTCTCTGCTTGAGAGTCCTTGACGGTCTTGAATTCCCGTAGTTCCTACGGTACAGCCTGGTCTATTCTCTATTAATATCGCAGACACTTGATCTCTTCCCATGACAAGACCACAGGAAGGACAAATATGTACCCTCACTGAAAGGTATTTCGGGACACTGAAACCACAAATACAGGTCTGTGATGTTCCTGATGGATTAACGAATTCAACTATCT
>JAHIHJ010000294.1 GCA_018899795.1 Methanobacteriota archaeon | reverse complement strand
TTGTGTAGCGGGAGCTATCTATAAAAAACTCAAAAAGTACATGAAAATACAGTAAAAACACAAAATAGTTGGCTGCATAGACATGAATATTCAAAACATGAACAAAAATCAGGGAAAATTATAAGTTAATCGAAATACTCTAAAATATTCCCCTGAGTTTCATGCCAAGCACAATGTTTGCCATGATCAGGAGAAGCGCGGTCAGTACAAGAATAGATATTTCCCTGTTCTTGAGAAAAGCGATCGTAAGCGTGGTCAGGATGATGCCTGTATTTACGTCGTGGACAGCGGCAAGGTTGAACATTCTCTCATCCCTGGTATTTTGTGGGACACCTGGATATCATCTTTACTGCATTGAACGTCCTTTCACTGAACGTCCCGTAAATTACGATATCGGCATCACTGCCAAGAGAAGAAGGAAGTTCTCCCGCAAAGCTTACGTTCATCGCGGAAACCCCGTCAGTAAGCACGAAGGTATATTCTCCCGTATTAAGTGGAGATAAGGAGCCTTTCAGCATTGTGCCGTTAACCCATATCATCCCGTTAGAATTCCCGCTTGCAGCCTGGCTTACGGTCTTATATTCGATCAAATAGCTGGAAACAGTGCTGTAGCCAAGGGCGAGCACGAAAACAATTACAAGGATGCCAGTAACAACTCGTATATCTATTTTCACGGTTGTTACTCTTTACCTGAACCTTTATGAAGATTACCCTTTATAATTTCAATTTTTCGCTTGTCCTGATGTCATCAAGCACCTGCTCGATCAGTCCCTTGGCATTTTCCAGATGCTTTGTTCCGCTGCCTGCAAGCTGGTTGAAGTTGTCCTGGATAAGCAGCTCGTTCTCCTGGATATTATAAATGTAATAAACAAGAATGCTCCAGTAAATAGAGAGACCTAAAAAACCCGCTATACCAATAACGACAAGCTGGTCGTGAACCTTAGAAACAGTCAGACCTAATGGGAGAAGTTTATCTATCGAAATAAAATAATTGTATACAATAATCAATCCAAATATTATTGGTACGATACCAATCAAGAAAATGTTTGTCTTACTGAGCCTCATTCGAACACCAGTATATAATATGTAAATTCTCTATATAAATCTGTCCCTCTAAGAGCACAAAAAAACTTATTCTACCTGCTTTTTCGCTTTGGAACCATTCAATCTGAACAATTCAGATACCGTTTCCAGGAATCTTTCGTCATCATGCTCAGCTGCGCTGCGGAGGATCTTGGTGGGTTCTGCAAGTATCTGGTTGGCAAATGAATGTGTCATGTCATCCAGCACCGTGCGTTCGATATCCCCAATTGTATGCCGCGCCTTGAGTTTATTTACCGCTTCCTCGCATTCCTTTCCCCTAATTTGTTCGATCCTTGAATAAAGCGCTGATATTATCCTGTCAGCCTGCTGGCGCTTGTACTGCTTTTTGAGCAATTCAAGCTCCTCCTCAATAAGCACCTCTGCTTTCCCGGCTTCTTCTTTCCTCTTTGCAAGGTTCGCATCGCTGATGCTTTTCAGGTTATCGATATTAAAGAGCCTTACATCAGGTATTTCCCCAACACTGCCTTCGATATTCCTGGGATTACCGATATCTACAAGCATGATGTCCTTTTTCCGTTCTTCCATTACATGGGACATCAGTTCATGCGTGAGAACAAAATGCGGAGCAGATGTGGCACTGATCACTACATCGGACTTCAGGATAAATTGTTCGATGGCTTCATAATTTACAGCTCTTCCGTTCAACTCGCATGCCAGAGCCTCTGCCCGTTCAAGAGTCCTGTTCGCCACATAAATTACTTTGATGTTCTTATTGGCTAGCGCTTTTGCGACAAGCGTCCCCATCTCGCCTGCGCCTATGACCATCACCGTCTTTCCGTTCAACCCTCCAAGGGTATTTTCTGCAAGTTCAACGGCGGCAGAACCAATAGAAACTGAACCTTTATTAATGCCCGTCTCATTCCTTATGCGTTTCCCAACCTGGATGGCTTTGCTAAAGGCTGTATCGAGTATCTTGCCTGTAGTTTCAGCTTTCTTTGCAAGCGCATATAATTCTTTGACCTGACCGAGTATCTGGTCTTCCCCCACTATCATGGATTCAAGACCGCAAGTCAATCGCAAGAGGTGCCGCAGCGACTCTTCATGGTCGAGAAAATCAACTATCCTTGATGAAACTTTCATGTGTTTTGCGAAATCAAAAAGCACCTTGCTGCCTTTGGGCGAGACTACGTAAACTTCAACGCGGTTGCAGGTTTTAAGAACTGCACACTCCTCAACGAGTTCGTGCATTTTAAGTCGAATTAACAGTTGTTCGAGTCCGCCGTGCCACGCGCCTTCCATCTCTACTATGCTCGCCCTGGTATGCGTGATAAGCATGCTGGATATTTCAGTCATAACGTTTTCCTATCTTTCTATATGTTTTAAAGCTACTTTATATGCTTTTTCATAGGATTCGCCAAATGCGTTCCATATATCATCATCATTAATGACATTCCATAATATCCTGCTGCGTTCAGTCTGGTCTTTTACCTGGGACTTTAGCAGTTCCCTGAACTCATTCTGGAGCCTGGCCATCTGTGAAAACCCTGGAGTTATTACCTCTTCGAGCCTCTGCCTTATGAATTTGGAAAGCGCAGGGCTCTGACCGAGGGTGGAAATACCGATTACGATATCCCCTCTTCTTATAACAGATGGGACTATGATGTTCCCCATATCGTCCACCCTGTTGACAAGCTTCCCGCTCCTGTCTGCAATGGAAGCGATGTTCTCATTCAAGATTGCATCGTTTGTGGCCGGGATCGTAATAAAAGCGTTTTTCATGTACCTGAGTATTTCATCGTCAGTGAGGTCTTGAACCTTTATAAGCTTTATTTTTCCATCCTTATAAAGCCCCTCAAGAGCGGGAGTGAAATCCCTGCTGATAACAGTAACCTCTGCCACTGTTGAAAAGAACAGGGCTTTTCGTTCCCCCACCTTCCCTCCGCCAAATATGACCACTTCCTTTCCTGTCAGGTCAAGCATCAGAGGGAGAAACTTTTTCATAACCTTACACCGGTCTTTTTAAACTCCTTTTCGCTGAAAAGAATGCTGTAATCCTTTATCCCTGTCGCAATTGATATCTCCCTGGCTACTTTTTCGCATTCCTCGCGCGAGTAGGCATGTACCATGGTAAAGAGGTTATATTTCCAGCCCGGGTGGCGCGGGCGTTCGTAGCAGTGGGTGACTTCGACAAAACCCGCCATGAGCGCGCCAACTTCTTCAACCCTATCATCAGGCACGTTCCATGTGCACATAGCGTTTGCAGTTATTCCGATCGCCCTATGCCCTATAGACGCGCCAAAGCGCCGGATGGCGCCATCTTTTATCATTCCGGTGATCCTGCTTATGACCTCTTCTTCGGATATTCCAAGCTCTTTTGCCGTCTGGTTGAAAGGTTCAGGGACTATTGGAATTCCATCCTGGATTGATTTTAATAATTTTATATCGATTATGTTCATAGTATCAGAAACATTTAATTTGTTGATGTATATTAGGCTATATTAGTATGATGGATATCAAAAACGTTTTGGAAATTTTAAATGAATTAGTGGTACTACCTATAATAATAATAACATTTTTATTATTAATCTATGCGGTTTTTTATCTCAGTAAAAGGGATTCGGATGTAGTCAGATCAAGAATATTTTTAAAATACGCAGAATTTAAAAAAGCTTTCATATTGCTTGCAGCATTTGCTTTTGTACTGGTATTGCATGTGGCTCTCATATATATACCACACTTATATTATATTGAATATTATTCTATAATATCAGAAAAGCATAAAATAGAAATAAGCAATATTGATAATCTCACAGAGCAATAAAAAGTTAATGCTCGACAGGATAAAACAATTTTTCAGGGATGCTCTCAGACCATTCGCGAAAAAGATCGTTGGAGTAAATCCAAATACTCTGACCCTTCTTGGTCTCTTAATAAGCATTGCAGCGGGAATTTTTTTTGCGATGCGGGATGTATTGGCAGCGGGATTTCTTCTGCTGCTGAGCGGTCTCTTTGATGCTCTTGATGGGGCAGTAGCGCGTGAGAATGGAAGGACGACCCGCTTTGGAGGTTTTCTTGATTCTGTTTGCGACAGGTTTGCGGACGCTGCAGTTTTGATCGGGGCGATGTACGGAGATCTGACAGCGTTCCAGGATTTTCCTGGCTGGCTACTCGGGTCACTGGCATTGGTTGGATCTTTGATGGTAAGCTACACGAGAGCGCGTGCCGAAGCGGCAGGCGCTACCGCTTCCGTAGGTGTCGGAGAAAGAGCGGTCAGGATGATAATACTCATATTCGGTGCTTTCCTTAATATGGTCAACCTTGCTGTCCTGCTGATAACTATCGTTTCCTTCATCACTGTGTTCCAGAGGATCGCGTATGTAAGGGGGACATTGAAATAACAATATTTAAGTCAGATAAAAGTTATGGTTACAAGGGTATTAAAATGGCAGGCATTCGAATAGCAATCGCAGGTGCAGGTAATTGCGCATCATCGCTGGTCCAGGGACTTGAGTACTACAAAAATGTCAATGATTCAGATGACCTTGTTCCCGGTCTTATGCATAATTCTGTCGGCGGCTATCTGATATCGGATATTAAACCCGTGGCTGCATTTGATATTGATAAAAGAAAAGTTGGCAAAGACCTCTCTCACGCTCTTTTTTCAGAACCGAACTGTACCAAAAAATTCTCAGATATCCCTGACACAGGTGTTGAGGTGATGAAGGGACAGGTGCTTGACGGAGTTGCGCCTCACATGAAGGATTATTTCCGTGTTGATGATACACAGGAACCGGTAGATGTTGCATCTGTTTTGAAAAGATCGAAGGCGGATATATTAATAAATTACCTGCCAGTGGGTTCTGAAGAAGCGGTAAAATGGTATGCAACACAGGCTATTGAGGCTGGATGCGCATTTATCAACTGCATACCGGTGTTCATCGCATCAGACAGGCAGTGGGCAGGAAAGTTCATGAAGGCAGGTCTCCCTGTAATCGGGGATGATATTAAAAGCCTTGTGGGCGCCACGATAGTTCACCGCACCCTGACCCAGATGATAATAGACCGCGGGGCAAAGATAGAAAGCACATACCAGTTAAATGTTGGAGGGAATACGGATTTCAGGAATATGACTGACCCGTCAAGGCTTAAGTCCAAGAAGATATCAAAGACTGAGTCCGTGTCGTCGCAGATACCTTATGACGCGTATGTGTATGCAGGACCCAACGGGTGCATCGACAGTCTTAATGATAACAAGATATGTCACCTGAAGATGGATTTCAAACTTTTTGGAGATGTACCTGCTTATCTTGACCTGAAACTCTCGGTCGAGGACAGCCCGAACAGCGCAGGAGTGGTCGTGGACGCCGTCCGTGTGGCGAAAATCGCTCTTGACCGGAAGATCGGAGGGCCGATAATACCAGCTTCCGCATATTTCATGAAGCATCCCCCGCAGCAGATGCGTGAGGAAGAGGCACGTCACCAGCTTGAAGATTATATTAACGCAGCTACCCGATTACCTTCAATTTCGAGACCCTCAGTGTCGGTGTGATGACATTACCCATTCTTCTAATATCCTTTCCCGCGCCGTCGATATTTTTCAGCAGCTCAAAGATATTCCCTGATATCATCATCGACTTGATGGGTGACGCTACCTCTCCATCCTTAATTAAAAATGAATTCCTCGCTTCCACTGAAAAGTCCCCTGATATGGGATTTGCCGTATGCGCTCCGATCACTGAATTGACGATCACGCCGTTTCTTGTTTCACCTAAAATATCCGATTTCGGGTAATCGACGATAAGGTTGCGGACACTTATTGACGGCGTGGAGGTGAACGACCCGCGCACAGCGTTGCTCGTGCTTTCTCTTTTCTCTTTTCCCGCAGTATAGCAGTCGTAAATGAATGAATTAAGCGTGCCGTTCTTCACAAGCTCATTTATTCCAGAGGGCGTCCCTTCATCGTCTGTGGATGCTGTCCCAATGCCGCCTGAAAGTGTTCCGTCGTCTATAAGTGATAAATTTTCATGCGCTATCATGCTTCCCATTTTTCCGGTGAGGGCTGACCTGCCTTTCTGTACGTTGTCTGCGTTCAGTGATGTCAGGAAGGTATTTTCAAGAATGTCTGAAAAAGCCAGAGGCTCAAGGAGCACTGTCATATCACCGGTTCCTGCGCTCACCCCGTTCTGCGACCTGGAAGCAAGAAGTGCCGCGTCCTTCCCTATCTTATAAAAATCGATGTCAAGCATCCTTGAAGCGTCAAATTCCGAGCCTGTGGACATTTCTGCGCCTTTTGTGGCTGTATCTATGGAAGCATTGACAAAGGTATCCTCCTCTTCAACCTCGACGCCATTGGAGTTCAGGATGAGCGTTCTCGAGTTCAGGCTCATGAAGTTTCCAGATGTGGGCGATACCGAAGGTACGCTTTTTGACCCTTCTATCAACTGTGCAGTATACTCTATGCAGGACTCGATGTCGATGTTCACAAGCTTTCTGTCCAGGATGTCCCTGACAGCCGGATGCTCTTTTTTCCCGGGAAGACCTGACCACTCCGGGTCTCCTTTCCTGACACGGGCGGATTTCACGGCAAGGATACACGCCTCTTCTACGCGCGACGGGTCATTGGTGCTTGAAAAGCCAACTGCGCCTTTCACGATCGCCCGTATCCCTATGCCTGAGATAAGGCTTTCTTTTGCAAGGTCGATCTCGTCCTTCTGTACATCGATCGTTACAGACCTGCCGCTGATGCAGTATATCTCGGCTTCGTTAGCACCAGCTTTCGTTGTGTATCCCAGGGCTTTTTGTGCAAGCTCAAAAATGTCAGTCATCGAAGGTTAATTAAAATTGAAGTAAGATAAAGATAACCTATGCGCGCTCTCATAATAGATGGTTATGTGGATGAACCCGCCTGCCTGGGCGTTCCGCCTTATATGGCGCCGTATCCCAGGTATATAGCAGGCGCCATGATCGAAAAAGGCATACCTGAAGAGGATATTTCCTACCGCACGATTGACCAGCTTCGCGCGGGGAAAGAGAAACTCAATTATGATATCACGGTGGTAGTGGCAGGGACGACAGTGCCGGGAAAATACCTGCGCGCGACCCCGATAAGCATGGGTGAACTGAGGGAGCTTTCCCATCTTGGAGGCACAAAGATACTGGGTGGACCTGTAAGGCTTGGATTCGGGGAAGAAGGCGGCACGTCCGCAAAAGAGCTTGAATTGACCGGGTTTTTGCCTGCAAAACAAGATATAGAGGCATTCGTTCATGATATTTTGGACGTCCCCTCCGACCCTGCCAGCGCGGGGCACAGGATGAGGACAACGGCTGAGGTAGCGCGGTGGGGGGAGAAAGGGGCGTTCATTATCAAACAGCATCCCGATTATCCTTATGTCATGTGCGAGCTTGAGACCTACAGGGGCTGCCCGCGCCATTCCCACTGCTCTTTCTGCACCGAGCCGTTCTATGGGAAGCCGGATTACCGCGAGATAAGGGATGTAGTAAATGAAGTATCTGCGCTTTATCAGTATGGGGCACGCTACTTCAGGCTCGGCAGGCAGCCTGACCTTTTTATGTATAGAGCTAAGAAAGGTGTCCCTGACCCCGAAGCAATTGAAGAGCTGTATAGGGATATCCGCAATGCTGCGCCTGAACTCAAGGTGCTACACATGGATAATGCCAATCCCGTAACGCTGGCGCAGTTCCCGGAGGAGTCGCGAAGGATAGCGGAGATAATCGTTAAATACCACACATCCGGGGATGTGGCTGCGCTGGGGATGGAGAGCGCTGACCCTGAGGTTATCAGGGCGAATGAGCTGAAAGCCTCGCCTGATGAGGTCTTTGAAGCCATAAAACTCCTCAATGACGTTGGCGCGGCGCGGGGTGAGAGCGGTCTTCCTGAACTTCTTCCGGGCATCAACTTTGTCCACGGGCTGAAAGGCGAGACAAAGAAGACTTTCGAGCTTAACTTTGAATTCATGAAGAAGGTGCTTGACAGCGGTCTTATGGTGCGGCGCGTGAACATCAGGCAGGTGATGACGTTTGCAGGCACGCCCATGCAGGGATATGAAGACCTTGCGGCAAAGCATAAGGAACTTTTCCTGCGATATAAGGAAAAAATGCGAAACGAAATAGACATGCCGATGCTGCGGCGCGTTGCTCCTGTCAGGTGTGCCATGAAAGATGTCCACACTGAAATTTTTGATAAGATCACATTCGGAAGGCAGCTTGGCACATATCCGCTCCTTGTGGGCATTCCGGCGCAGGTGGAGTTGAACAGGTTCTATGATGTAATGGTGACAGACCACGGGTACAGGTCGATTACAGGTATCCCTGTGCCTTTTGACATTAACAGGGCGCCGCTGAAGCTTTTGGAACAGATTCCGGGCGTTGGGAGAAAACAGGCGGGGAAGATAGTGATGGGAAGACCATATAAAGATAAGGAGGATGCTGCCAGGAGGGCGGGGATCGGGAGGGAATTACTGGATCATATCGGTTTGTAAAATCTCTTAAATCCCCTCACCGTATCGCCCTTACGCGCTCCCCCATTTGCCGATAGATATAAATTAGACTATAACCTTATTAAGTATTGATATTAATTGGATTATAACATGACTAACGAATACATACTGCGGCTGATCCAGGATTATAATCCCCAAAAAAGAGGCGGGGAGATCAAAATACCCTTATTCAGGAGAGAGCTTTACTTTGAGATAGAAAAATGGCTTGATAAGAAACAGGTTCTGGCAATAGCCGGGCTCAGGAGGACTGGCAAAACCACGATCATGCGGCAGTTAATGCAAAAACCCGGGATTGATGGGGCTTTTTTTTCATTTGATGAAGAAGAAACACAGAAAAAAGAAATCCTTGTGTTCATTATTGACTTTTTTATTAATAATTTTGGCTCAAAATACATTTTCCTTGATGAGATCCATTATATAGAAGACTGGGAAGGCGTACTGAAGAGATATTACGATCAAAAAAATATAAAATTTATTATATCTGGCTCGGAATCACTGGAATTAAGCAGAGCCAAAGCGGCGCTGGCTGGCAGGATCATTACTTTCAAACTGGAGCCGCTAGCTTTCAGGGAATATCTTGGTCTGCGCGGCAAGAATGTCGCGAGAAAAATCGCGCCTGATGATTTTTCAGAAATTGAAAAGCTTTACGCATCTGTGATCACTGAAAAGGAATTTTTTGAGAATGAATTTATTGATTATATCTATAAAGGCGCTTTTCCTGAACTTGTAAATGAAAAAGAGGAGCCGGTCATAAGCACTTATGTCAGGGAACTGGTCGTAAAAAAAATAATTTACAGGGATATACCTGCGATATTTGAAATAAGGAGAAGGGATCTGCTTTTTGAACTTTTTCAATATGCATGCAGCAATTCAGCCAATCTTTTTGATATAAAGAACTTATGTGCTACTTTTAAAGCGGATTATGAAACCGTGAGCAATTACCTATTCTACCTGCGTTCCGCTTTTCTAATAAAAGTGGCTGAGTCGTATTCTAGAAGCCCTGCAAAGCGGGCGCGCCGGAATAAAAAGATGTACGTCCTGCATCCTTCGATAGCGTTTGCAGTGCTTGGTTATAGCAGGGAAATGATTGTCGAAAAGATGCTCGGGCAGTATGTTGAGTCTGCGTTTGCTGGTGACTTTTTCTGGAGGGACAGGCAGAAAAATGAAGTGGATGTGGTCCTTGAAAATAAAGTACTTCTTCCTATCGAGGTGAAATTTCAAAGCCAGATAACCTCGTCTGATCTTAAGGGTTTGATGAAATGTATGGAAGAATTCGGGCTTGAGAAAGGGATACTTGCGACAAGGGATGTATTTGAGAAGAGAATTATTGGCGGGAAGGAGATCCTTTTGATCCCGGCATGGCTGCTCATGCTGGTTTACTGAACCAGATAATTAGATATCAATTCCCCTTCCCCCCTCCCCGTATCCCCCTCGCGCGCTCCTCCATCTCCTGCGCCTCTGCCTCGCGGTTTCTTTTGCGAAGGAGGGCGGGGGATTTTTAAGGACTGTGGCCACGTCTGAATAATTATTACCCAGGGATTCCCATTTTTCCAGAGCGCACCTATACATGGGACAGGCATCGGCATAGTTGCCCTGTGCATCATAATAGTGGATTCATTCTTCGTACATTGGCAAACAAAGATTTACATATTAGTTAAACCAATATATTTATGGATGAGCGAAATGACAGGCGTAATTCAAGGTCTTCCTGAAAGATTGTCAAAGAGAATGAAATTTTTCATCTCTGTCGGTGAATATTCAGATGAGACCGATTTTATTACTGATGCAGTACGGCGGTTAATAGAAACAAAAGAAAGATCTGCTGACCAGTGGATTGTAAAATTCGAAGAATTGATAACAGATATTTCAAAGACAGAAAAATCAGAAAAGGAACTTCTGGAGCAGGTAAAAACAGTGAGAAAAGATATCTGGAGAAAGAAATATGCAAGTAGTGCTGGACAGTAATGAGTTCCTGTTCGCATTCCTTGCAAAAAAGAAAGAGTCTCAAGAAAGAAGATGCAGTGATCGGCGCATTTACCGAATGGGTTGGCGCCAAATATCTTATTTCAGAGAACAGGCACTTCTTGAAATTGAATGTGAAAGATTTCGAAGTACTCAGTGCGAAGCAGTTCCTGGTAAGGTTTAAGGTTCCTGAATAGATATGTAATTTTTGTTATAGGCGCCGATATTTCAGTGTCTCTAAAGGGTTTTGGAAATTTGAAACCGCAGATGAACGCAGATAAACGCAGATGTGAAATCCCATTGCGGCGCGGTATATGTTATCAAAGATGCCCAGAGCATATCGCTATTTGAGTGATTTGAAAATCTCTCAATCCCCCTTCCCCCCTCCCCGTATCCCCCTCGCGCGCTCCTCCATCTCCTTCGCCTCTGCCTCGCGGTTTGTTTTGCGAAGGAGAAGGGCGAGGTTTTCTAAGACAGTAGCTATGTTGGGATGATTTTTGCCAAGCGATTTTTCCCATATTTTCAGAGCGCGCCTGTACATTGGTTCTGCTTTGTCATACTTGCCCTGTGAAGAATAAAGTCCCGCCAGATTATTGAGTGATTGCGCTACAGAGGGATGATCTTTGCCCAGAGATTTTTCATATATTGACAGTGCGTGCCTGTACATTGGTTCTGCTTCGGCATATTTGCCCTGTGTTTTATAAAGTAGCGCCAGATTGTTGAGTGAAGTCGCTACAGAGGGGTGGTTTTTACCCAGCGATTTTTCTAATATTTCCAGCGCGCGCCTGTACATGGGTTCAGCCTCGGTAAATTTGCCCTGTGAATCATAAAGTAGGGCCAGATTGTTGAGTGATTGCGCTACATCGGGATGGTTGGAGCCAAGCGATTTTTCGCGTATTTCCAGCGCACGCCTGTACATTGGTTCTACTTCTGAATACAAAGCACGTTCATACTGGTAGAATCCCACATTATTCAATAATCTCGCAGCTTCCTCAAATTCAAATCCCCATTTTTTTATAAGCTCAGCTCCAGCCTTTGCATGCGGAACAAGTCTTTCACAAAGTTGCCAGTTCTGGAACTCAACTGCTGGAAACGCACGGCTCATAGCTTTCACTGTTCGTTCTGCCCAGACTCTCTCTGCATCTTTACCAATCCTGTCCCTGATAACAATCTGCACAAGCCGGTGAATGCTGTAAGCGCTGGCATCGCGGTTGATGAGAGAATACCGGGTGAGAGGCAAAAGCAGTTCATCAAGAACGAGAGGGTCTTTTTCTATACTTTCAATGGCGGTTGATATCGTTTCACCAAGTTCCGGCGCTCCCTTGATGATAAGTTCAAGAGGGATATTGTCGGGGTTTAGAAAGGCGCTGGCTGTCAGCAGATCGGCAGAAGCTTTTGATGTTTTTTCAACCTCTTCAAAGTTCAATAGCCATGTGGTAGCGACCGACTCTGGATATTTACCCGTCACAGGAAGATGCTTTTTGAACATATCCAGACCTCTTGTGCGATAACTGGAAAGATAGTTTGAGAAACCTGCCTTCAATTCTTTAATATATGCGCCTGCCTGTTCCAGAGCCAGCGGCAAATAGTCAAGTTCCTCTGCTATTTTCAGGATGGCTTCATTTTCCGCATGAGACAGGTCGCTTCGTCCCGTGCGCTTGAGCAGGAATTCTTTAGCTTCATCAGGCGGCATTTTCGGAAGTTCAACTGGCTTTGAAATTCCAAGATTATCAAAAAGCTGCGCCCTCGATGTCAGGAGAATATGACCTTTATGATCTGTCGGGATATATTCTTCCAGAAGTCCGGGTTCATCTGCATTATCAAATACCAGAAGCCATCCTGAATTGTTTTCAAGCCAGCGCCGCATAATCAGAGATAAGCGCCTCGCGTGAGTCGGCTTTAACCCACAGCACGGCGTCATATTCGTTCCGGTATTGGTAAGCATATTCAACTGCGGTCTGCGTCTTTCCGATGCCGCCAAGACCGCTGATAGCCTGCGCCAGTGCTGCGGCTTTATCGGATTTTAGCGCATTGTGAAGTTCTATCAGGATATCCTCGCGCCCTGTGAAATAAGGGTTGCGCTGGAAGGGCACGTTCCAGGGCTGGGCGCGGAATTCCTGTTTGCGCGGGCGGGGAGGCATGGATTTTAGTTTACCAAGAACTGGTTTTTTTATGTGCGGCTGATTTATGAGATGGCGGTAGAGGGATTCGTAACCTTCTTTGTTATTTGGAATATAATTGGTCGCACCGCGAAGGATTTTCGGAATATGAATTCCATCGTCAGATGTGAATATGACCGGGATGAATTTTTCATTTCTGGCTTGCGCATCATAAAGTTCCTGGGTAATTATCGCGCCTTCCCATTTCGCTCCTTTACCTTTTCCGGTTAAGTCGATACCCTTGAACCGTGCCTCATAAATCCCTGTGCATACTACAAGAACAAAATCAGCCTTTTCTATCTGGTTATTGCACCAGCGCGCCCATCCCTCTGGCGGTGAAGTCTCATACTGGTCGACACCGCAATCGATCCCATCGGCGCGCAGGCGGTCGGATAGAGCCAGCACTCTGTCCTTGTGCTCCTTTGAATCATGGCTGTAGCTTATGAAAACCTTTTGAATTTTCTGGAGTTCGGACATAATGGTCGCCTGATGATGCTGATTATCTTTCCTGCATGATAATAAAGGCTTTCTAAAATTCTTGAGACGAATGCTTCAAATGACAGAAGTGAACTGTAAAGGAATACGGGAACACGGATGACGCGGATTTGACGGATTTTCGCGGATCCGCGCGCATCCGCGTCATCTGTGTCATCCGCGTTCTATTTCATGATTTTTCTCTTATCCGATGACGCATAGGAAGAGTTTAAGGGATAATTTGGCGTAATAGATATAAATGAATAGCCTGAAAATAATAATTGTGTATAGTCAAGTTATAAAATAATTGCAAAAAAAAGTCAAATCTGGACAGGATTTACAGGATGGGCAGGATAAATTTTATTAACTAATCCTGTAAATCCTGTCCATCCTGTCTAAATAAGCATATATACCATATAAGAATGGAAATTATGGGAACTAACGACCCATGCTATAATATTCAGCTTAGAAATCGGAGAACAAAACTAAAATGAACGAAATCAAGACCATCCGCGCCTCAGTCCTCTCACGCATCAAACCGAAAGAGCCGGAAAAACAAAAGCTTGCGGCGCTTGCAGATAGCCTGATCAGCAGGATAAACGCCATCGGCAGAGCTGAAGGACTGGACATCAGCGCCATACTCGTGGGCTCAACCGCGCGCGGCACATGGCTGTCAGGAGAGCATGACCTGGACATATTCATAATGTTCTCTCCGGAAGTTTCAAGGGATCATCTTGAAAAGAACGGGCTGCACATTACCCGAAAAATGGCAGAACAAGCCCAGAGCAGCGAGGAGAGGTACGCTGAGCATCCATACATCAACGCCGTATTCGACGGCTTCGAGGTCGATCTTGTCCCAGCATTCGGCGTGGCAAGCGCTGCGGAAATAAAATCTGCGGTTGACAGGACTCCATTTCATAACAAATTCGTTCTTTCGAAGATACAGGGGATCGAGGATGAAGTGCTGCTGCTCAAGCAATTCCTGAAAGGATGCGGAGTCTATGGCTCAGAACTCAGGACACACGGTTTTTCAGGATATCTTGTGGAACTTCTGGTTATCCAGTACGACTCGTTCATGCAGGTACTTGAAGCCGCGCGCGAATGGAAGCCTGGAATGATCATCGATATAGAAAAGCACGCCAGCCTTGCACACGATGACCCGCTTGTCGTTATCGACCCCACGGATCCGGCGCGGAACGTGGCTGCGGCTCTATCTCTTGACAACCTTTGTATCTTCATGGACAAAGCCCGTGAATTCCTGAAAAACCCCGAAGCCTCGTATTTTAGCATGCAGGCAGTTGTGCCTCTAGAGGACAGCGAATTTAAGAATATGATGGGTGAAAGGGGAACATCGCTCATAGCCATCGAATTCACGACTCCTGATGAAGTTGAAGATGTGCTCTATCCGCAGCTTCACAAGATGGAAGATTCTGTGCGCGAGATGCTTGAGAGATATGATTTTCGCGTGTATAACAGCGGGGTATGGGCTGAGAAAAAAGCCATTTTAGTCTATGAACTTGAATCAGGTGTGCTTCCGATCATGAAGAAGCACGCAGGTCCTCATGTTTGGGCAGAAGAACACGCCGCAGCCTTCAAATCCAAATATGCTGGCTCGAATGCATTTTCCAATGTGCATATCAGAAACGGGAAATACATGGTTGAGATCCCGCGAAAATACACGACTGCAAAACTACTGCTTGAAGCGGAGCTTCCAAAATGCGGTCTTGGCAAGCATCTGGCTTTAAGTATTAAAAAGGAATATCATGTCCTGGAAAACGAACAGATATTAGATATCAGGGAAAAAAATTTCAGGGAATTCCTCCATAAGTTCTTCAAAAAATAGATCATGACAGAATCAACCAGGCTTTACAAATATATTCCGCTGCTCCTTATTATATCATTACTTGCGGTCTCAGGATGTCTTGATGGTTCTACATACCAGGAAAACACGCTCAACATATCCACTGAAAAGACAGTGTATAATTCGAATGAAACGCTCAGGGTGAATGTCTATTTCAATTCCACAATAGAGGAAAACGCGCAGCTTCATGTCTCAGGGATAA
This sequence comes from Methanobacteriota archaeon, assembly GCA_018899795.1. The sequence continues at coordinate 9,248 of JAHIHJ010000294.1, read as the reverse complement.
AAAACCAGTTCGGTCGCCCCATGCTGGAAGAGACAAGAGACATCATTCTCAAAAAAGGAGATAACTCATTTGATTTTGAGTTCAAGACGCCTTCTTGTGAGGAATGTTCTGCCGTGGCTCCGGGAGAGCATTATATCAATGCAACGATCGCATTCAACCGCAATACCTACGAGGTTTACAGTAAAATCACTCTTGAAAGAGAGGTAACAAATGTATCCGAAGAACAGAGCGGCAATACATCGGCACAGGTCGAACAGACACAACAGCTCGAAACCAGGAAAAATGACCGTTCAGTAACGGTCGAATACTTCTACGATCCCGCATGCCAGAAATGCGCAAAATCCGCTCCTGTAATCGATAGTGTTGTGAGATCATACGGCGATAATGTGAGTTTTTCAAAATACAATGTCCTTACTGATGAAGGGCTTTCACTCGCTAAAAAATACCAGCTTCCTGGAGTGCCTTCTGTTGTCGTAAATGAACAGAAGCTCATCTCATACGGGGATTATGAAGGGAACATGACCCGCCTTGAGGAGATTTTAAGGGAGGCGATCGAAAATGCCTCTTTATCACCAGCCATCGCCCCGGTCAAGCAGAAGATAGTTCTCTCTGTACCTTCCGTATTTGTTGTGGGTTTCATTGCAGGATTTAACCCCTGTCTTCTTGCCATCCTGGCTTTTATCGCATCGGTCTCCCTTGCGACCACCGGCAGGAGACGCAATGTCCTGTTGATAGTCCTGATGTTCAGCCTGGGGATCTTCGTGACCTACCTTATAGTCGGGATAGGGCTCCTTAACATAATTGAACAGCTGCCTGCGCTTCAGGCATCGATCAAGAACTTCCTTGTTATTCTGGTTGCCGTCCTGGGGCTGTGGCATGTGTACGATGCCTGGCACATGCGAAAAAACACTGAATCCTCCTTCTATACCCCGAAATCGTTCATCCGCCTCACAGAGAGCGTAACAAAGAACGTGAGCCTTCCTGCTTCCTTCTTCATCGGAGCGCTGTTCTCTTTAATAAAAGCCCCGTGCGTGGGCGCTGTATATTTTGTGATAATTGACATGGTAAGGAGCGGTAGCGGTCAAGGGATGCTGTATCTTGCAGCTTATAACCTGGGCGTAGTGCTTCCCGTACTCGTACTGGGATTTGCCATAGCCTTCGGATTGAATCCTGAAAAAGTAGAAAAGTTCAGGAAGGAGAAGCGTGTAGCAATGCGGTTATTTACCGGGATCACGCTGCTGATAATCGCCGCCCTGATGCAAGCAAATATAATTTAACCCAGGATCGATGAAATGGTTGCATTGATATCAGGAACGTTTGCCTCTTTTCCATTGATAAGTACAGTCGGTGTCCCCTCGATCTTGTACATACCCGCATAAGCATTATTCTTAAGAGCAGCTTTTTCGGCATACCCATTTTCTAGTTTGGAATTGAAGTCAGGTCCAAGACCGATGCTTGCCGCAACATCCTTAATTACCAGCATGCTTCCCATTACATCCCTGTTGCTCTCGAATCTTGCGTGGAACATAGCATCACGCATCTCTTTTCCTTTACCCATCTCTTTTGCGATGAGGTAAGCTTCTATGCTCTTTCTGGACTGTCCCTGGAAAGAAATGGGAACATAAATGATCTCAACTCTATCACCATAATTCTTCAGTATCTGCGGCATTTCTTTATTCAGATCATAGCAATGATCACAATCGAATTTCATAAATTCAACGATCCTTACTTTACCAGGTTCAGAGGGATTTACATCAAGCGACGAAAATGCACCTGTGCTTTGTACTGGCGCTGGGCTCTCGAATGAATATGCATCAGTGAGGAATTCAGCCGGTCGATCTGAAGATATATATGCGACTGCTGTGATAATTACAAGCAATGCGATACCTGCATAGATCATTGTCCTGCTGGATTTTTTCGGTGGTGGCATGCGCTTCTTTTTTGACATTGTTATCGGTTAATGTGAATGTTTGTTATAATTGTTTTGGTTTTACTCCGGATAAAATCTCTGGGTTTATATAGGTCAAGCACACATCAATAAACTGAAAGAAAAATGCAAAATGTGAAAAAAGTAAGGCTTATCCTGTTAGTGTTCGCGCTCTCAAATATGGCGGCGCTTATATACCAGATAAGCTGGACGAAAAACCTCTCATATGTATTCGGTACATCCGTTTACGCCATCGGAACCGTACTGGCGTGCTTCATGGCAGGACTTGTCGTCGGAAGCTTCGTACTTGGCAGGCGCGCCGACAGGAGTCCCAATCCTGTAAGATTATTTGCGTTCGTTGAGATCGCACTTGGCGCATATGCTCTCCTCCTTATACCATTATTCACCATACTGCCGCAGCCGTATTCTTTTTTTCACAGGATATTTGACCTGACCTTCAGGGTTTCATAGGCTACATCTGAAATAGTTCCTCTTCCAAACCCAACTTTTTTAAAATCTCTTTTTGTTCTTTCGTGAAAACTGTAAACTTTTCAATATTCTCTCCTCCCACATTGAGTGTGGTTTTTCTGATTCTTCCCATTTCCTCCAAACCCTCTTTCACTCCCTCCCAACCATCAGCACTTATTTGTTTTTTATACAATGCTATAGCCAGATAAGCAAGATAACATATGAAAATATAAACATCAATATGCCCTTCATCAAAATGCCTGACTGGTTGCATTTCAAGCCAGCTTTTGAAACAATTAAAAATCTTTTCAATATCATCTTTTCCAAAGTATTGTATAATCACCTCTGAGGCAGGTTTCTCAAAATCGGTGGTAAAAATCAAGCATTTTCCATCACGAAGCCGGGCACTCTTTCGAGCTCCCTCATCAGGAACTATGGCAACCTTTCCACCTTCATTTTTGACAATAAAATAATCAGAAACCCCTTTAATAGCAGTTTTAATTTCTGTTTCCATGCAGTCTGAATTCTTATTGCATGCATCTGACTTCAAAATTAGGTCCACTTTGTCTTCTGCTATTGCTATTTTTTTCAATCTGATAGAACGTTCTTGCTCAAGATCAGTATGATTAAAACAAACAATGTTTCTTCCATCTACATCAAATAATGTTCTTCGCTTATCTTCATAATAAACAAGTCCTGATGGCCGTATTAACTCATTTTTTTCTGATATATCACATTCTTCAACGATCTTTTTCGCTTCATTGGAAGTTAAAGGGATACCACCTATTATTTTGATATTATCAGCAGCAAGAGCTTGCACATTTGTTCTTGATGTCATGCCTCTATCAAGGACGATTGCTTCAATTTGAAACTGGATTCTTTTGATATCAATAATGAGTTGCTTGATCGTGGTTACATCGGATATATTTCCTTCATATGTTCTAAAAAAGATTGGTAATCCTAAGTTCTTCGTGACTACTAATGAAATATTTATCTGAGTCTGATCATTCTCATCTTTATTGTGTCCAAAACGAACTTTGGGAATTCTTGTTGCATAGAAATATGTCGAGGTAATGTCATAAAGCAATGCGGATGAACCTGTTTCCAGATGTTTTATTTTATCGAATATTTGGATACAAACGTCAACTATGCCTTCTGGAACTAACTTTTTAACGGAACTCATAACTTCGCCAAGATTCGTGGAATTTAATTTGCTGGAAGGAATTTTTGTGAATTGTTCTAAAGAAGTATCCTGGTACCATTTTGAAAACATGGAATTTGATTCTCTATCGATTATATGATTTATTGCAAGCGATGATAGAACATCTCCCACTGGAAGTCCCCTTCTTGGAATTAACTCGTCTAAAAGTTGGATTATGCCAAATTTACTTAATAAAGTGTAGAGAATTGCAATGTCGCCATATCTTTCTGTTTGAGTGATTGTAAAATCCTTTTGTCGTTTTTTTGGTGGAGTTATCTGGAGTTTCCCATCGACAATTTCTTCAATTCCTAAATATTCAGCTTTACCATGTTTTACTTTACCATTTTCACGGTAATTTTTGCGTTCATAGACATAAGTTTTATTTCCACGTTTAATTCTTGTTTTGGCCATATGTAGTCTATATATGGGCTACAAAGATTTATCAGCATTATGCAGGGAAATCCTTCATTGGCGATAAGATTTTCAATTCAAGCAAAGGATGCTTTGAATGTCATGAGAACAGTATGGTACCTGTGATCAATGTATCATACGGCTCTTATCCCCGCGTCGGTGAAGCAAATGCCTCCTATTATTCCATCAGGGGAGACCTCATAAAGACCAATCTTACCAAGTTCAGGTGCAAACTATGCCACGCGGTCGGAGGGCAGGGGGGATTAAGTGGAATGGATTACGGCAATGCTGTTCCTTTGCCTCTTAACCACAGTAATATGGCCAGCATGGAAACGGAGTGCCAGAGTTCATGCCATAACTCCAATCCTTCAGTGAGCATAACGAATCACGACATAAATATGGGATTAATCATTGGAGGTAGCGCATGTTATGTAATTGGCTGTCATAATCCGCCGCCATGCGAGGAGTGTACGAGATGAAGGGAATTTTTTTATTTTTATCAATTATGCTCTTGATCCTGCCATCAACAGCGCAGTTAGAAATACATGAAGGATTTCCTGTCTATGCAGGTTACAATCTGAGAGTGAACCTGGTCGCTGCTGACCTTGAAGGGGACGGGGTACTTGAGATAATAGCAGCGCCTGAGAACCGTACGGTAAAAGTGTTTAGCGATACAGGCGCGCTGAAATGGGAGAACGTTAGCGGAACAAGCATGCATGATTATGCAAGAACTCCCGTTATCCGGAATTTCACTGGAGATAGCAAGCTCGAGGTACTGACTTACGGCAACCCCTACTATTCAGATCCGACTTTTTATATATGGAATCCGGAAGGCAACAAGTTGGTCGATATGCTGGTTGAAAAATATCTTCTTATCTCCGCACCTTCAGTCACGCTTGACGGAATTATCCTGACCGGAGCGGCGCCAGGAACCTATTTTGACACAATAATGAATTTTTCAGGATTACACGCGTTTGATATAGCAGGGAACTGTCCTGTGGTCAAAACTTCTTGGGGGGGATGCCAGGAACGCAGCCGTCGGTGACCTGAACAGAGATGGAAAAATGGAGATAGTAGCAGTCTCCTCAGGCGGTGTCTATATATTCGACGGATACGGGAACGAGCTTTATAGATTCGGCATAAACAGCAACACTGCGGTTCCAGCCATAGGCGATGTGGACAGGGATGGTATTAATGATGTGGTGATAGCTTCAAATATTGATAAGAAAATATATATAATAAGCAACGGCTCACTGCAGGAATTCTCTTCCACGGGAAGGATATCGAGCAATATTGCCCTGGGTGACCTGAACCGCGATGGAAATATTGAGATTGCTGGCGGGGATATATACAATTACATTTACATCTGGGATCGTACCGGAGCGCTCCTTGAGCGGCAGAAGGTCTCAGGGGCGATCGATTACTTCTCCTCCGCGCTTATCACAGATCTGGAAAGGGATGGGAACAAGGAACTTATCCTTGGGAATAATAATGGGAACATATACGCATTCACCTACTGGAATCTTTCCGCAGAAACCACGCCCCCCATGACGACAGACGATGTGGGTGGAGCGTGGCACAATTCCAGCGTAACCGTCACATTGACCGCAGTTGACATGGACACTGGTGTCGAAGCTACTTATTACACTGTGGATGGAACGCTTCCGGGAATGAATTCACCTATCGGGAACGTGATCCATCTTTCAAAGGACAGAATATATACCATAAGGTACTTCAGCGTGGACAATGTGGGGAATGCCGAAGATGTAAGAACCACGGTGAATCAGGTCAAGATCGATACAGCGCCCCCCTCAACATATGATGATGCTGATAACCTGTGGCACTCCACTGCTGTCGCTCTGAACCTTACAGCTTCTGACAGCTTTTCAGGAGTGGCTTTCCTGTATTATATTGTAGATGGAACAGAGAACAATTCTATCGGGAATGTAACACTCAATTTCATAGAAGAAGGCGTGCATACGATAGAATATTACAGCATGGATTATGCAGGTAATATTGAATCGCGCAAGAGCGCATTGGCGAAACTCGACATGACGTCTCCATCCACAACTGATGATGCGGACGGGTTATGGCACAACTCCAATGTGACGATAAATCTTTCAGCGATAGATAACGGCTCTGGGGTGAATACTACATACTATAAAGTGACTCAAGTTTCAATGTCCCCATTAGGATCATTTGTTTCATGGCTTTCGGGTATACTCGGGCTTGAAGAGGGATTTACAGAAGGGAACACTGTATTAATTTCAGATGATGGCGTTTTCGATATATCATATTACAGCATTGACAATCTCGGCAATACAGAAGAACTGAAGACGTCTATGGAAGTGAAGATCGATAAGTCCACTCCACAAACAGGGGCAAGCAGCTACATCAACGGCACTGTGTTGGATTATTCCACTCAAGAAGTCATCCCTTATGCAAAGGTTACTACGAACACAAGCATAACAGCGACTGCGAATGAAACTGGGTTCTATTCTCTCCTGTTGGATTCAGGTTCGTACATTCTGACCGCAGAAAGTGATCCAAAGTACTATGTGAATAGTTCTGTTATGGTTGAGGTGCAGGTTTCCGAAGTGGTGCAGGATATTGAACTTGTCAAGAAGCCCACGGGAACGATATCAGGGAGTGTTAAGAATGTTTAACGGTTACCTTCCAGATATCTGATGAAAAAAAATAGTTATTTAATATTGAACTTCACGCCTATCTTGAACAGCCTCTTCGTGGGCAGGTTCATGACCTCGCACCCCGTCCTCTCTGCGATCTCACTCAATATCTCCTGCATCCTATCCTCACTCTCAGCTGATAACGTGAACCAGATATTATATTCATCTGGTCTAAGGTAGTTATGTGACACCTCGTCGTATCCGTTTATTATCTGCGCGACTTCATCCACCCTGTCAGAAGGCGCTTTCAATGCAACAAGCGTGCTTACCCCACCGGTCTTCTTCGTGCTGATTATGGGACCAATGCGCCTGATCGCCCCTTCTGCCTGCAGGCGCTTTATGCGCTCTATTACCTCTTCCTCTTTTAAATCCAGCCCTTCTGCGAGCTGCATGAAAGGTCTATGCACAAGCGGAAAATCAAGCTGGATAGCGTTCAGTATCTTTTTATCTGTCTCATCCAGTGAGATCTTACTGTTTGATGTACTCAATATTATCACACCTTTTTAGGCGGAACATATGTACAGTAAGGCTCTTCATCCAGGTAATCCCCGGTTAACGCGTAAGCGCGCGCCCTGCAGCCCCCGCATACAGCGCGGTACTCGCACTCACCACACTTGCCTTTTAGCATCCCTGGGTCGCGAAGGTCGTTGAAAACCTTTGATTTTTCCCATATCATCTTAAAAGGCTTTTGCCTGATGTTCCCCGCAAGCGCAGGGAGGTACCCACAGGGATGGACATTCCCGGTACTTGATACAAAGCAGAACCCTGAGCCGCCCAGGCATCCTTTTGTCATGGCTTCAAGCCCGTGCGTTTCCTTTGTTATCCTGATGCCCTCTGCCTTTGCGCGCTGGCGCATTATCCTGAAGTAGTGCGGGGCGCAGGTGGCTTTTAACTGGATGGGTGAGTTCTTGCTCTTATCATAGAACCAGTTGAGCACGCGTTCGTATTCCTCTGGCGGTATTTCATCTGATTCAATGTCTTCACCTCTTCCTGTAGGGACAAGCAGGAATATGTGAAGCGCCGAGGCTCCAAGTTCAATGGCAAGGTCGTAAATATTCGGGATCTGGGTAAGATTCCTTTTTGTGATAGTGGTGTTTATCTGGAAGCTTAATCCTTCGTTTTTCAGGATATCGATCCCGCGCAGGGCAGACTCAAATGCGCCGGGTTCGCCCCTGAAAATATCATGCGTTTCTTTTGTTGAGCCGTCGATGCTGATACTCACGCGCTGGATGCCGACTTCCTTCAACCTTTTCACAATATCGGGTGTGAGCAAGGTTCCATTGGTGGCAAGAACGACCCTCAGCCCGTGACCTGAAGCGTACTTTGCTATTTCATAAACATCAGAGCGCAGAAGAGGTTCGCCGCCAGTAAGAATGATAATGGGTTTGTACTCTACCAGTTCGTCCACAAAATGTTTTGCCTGGGCTGTGGAGAGTTCATCAGGTGCGGGATCTTTTATCGCAGAGGCTCTGCAGTGGATGCATGCAAGGTTGCAAGCGTTGGTGAGTTCCCAAGCGATAAGTCTGGGGGGTTTTATATTATGTTCTTTCAATAGGTTCACGCATTATTTTTGAGGTTAATAACCTTTATGTAATAGAATGACTAAATAACAAATATGAGTTATTTATATGCCGCATTCGCCATCGTGTGGGTAGTGTTAATGGCTTATATTTTTAATCTTATACGGATGCATAAGGCATTGAGTGATGAGATCAATGTCATGAAAAACCTGAAATAATATGTCTATCCAGAATATTCTTGGTTTTAAGACAATAGCAGTGGTGGGTATTTCCGATAATCCCGAGCGCCCGAGCAATTTTGTGGCGAAATTCATGGAGGAGCACGGATACAAAATTATCCCTGTAAATCCGAACCTGACAGAGTGGGAAGGCAAAAAATGCTACCCCGACCTTCTTTCCATTCCTGTTAAAGTTGACGTGGTGAACATTTTCAGGCGACCTGAGGCTGTTCCTCCTATCGTGGATGAAGCCATCGCGATAAAAGCAAAGGTGGTGTGGATGCAGGAAGGCATCGTGAACGAGGAAGCAGCGGCAAAAGCAAGGGAAGCGGGGATTGAGGTAGTAATGGACAGGTGCATGAAAAAGGAGTATCTGAAGCTGAAAAAGTGACGAAGCTAATCGTTATATACTTTTCGTTCCAATTATTGACAGGGATACTTTGTGTCAAAAGAAAAAACCAGAGTACTTGTTGTATTTTACAGCATGACAGGGAATGTTGCAAAACTCGCAAAAGAAGTGGCAAATGGTGCAAGTGGCGTTACAGACACTGATGTGAGGATAAGACAGGTTGATGAGCTTATCCCGAAAGATAAGTGGAACGATGTCATGAAGGGAGTAAAAGAAGAACTCAAAGACATCCCGATGGCTGCTATGGAAGACCTTGAGTGGGCTGATGGCATTGCATTCGGCACTCCGACGCGTTTTGGCAACATGAGTTCCCAGATGAAGAACTTCATCGATAAAACCGGTGGGCTGTGGCAGAAAGGAGCGCTCATAAACAAGGTCGCCGGGGTTTTCACGAGCACCAGCACACA
>JAHIHJ010000293.1 GCA_018899795.1 Methanobacteriota archaeon | reverse complement strand
TCATAGGTCCATGCTGCATGATCCTGGGAAAGAACGATATCAATATCGCAGGGATGCAGGTCGGGAGAATAAAGGCTGGAGGCGAAGCGATAATGGTGCTGAATATTGACAACGAAGTGGATAAAAGGATACTGGATGAGATAAAATCGGTTGACGGGATTATCGATGCAAGGCTTGTGATCTTATGAAGAAGATGCAAATTGAGATTTTTTCGTCAGTAGGTTCGGTTGCGTTATTGATCATTTTAATAGCAGCCTCAAAGCTCAGCCTGCAGATGCCGGGATATGGTTTTACGGCTACTCTGCTGCTTTATGTACTTATAATGTCGATCGTGGGATTGAAGCTTGCAGAAATGCCGGAGATTAAAACTCGATAAGAATTTTTGATCATGCAGCTTTAAGACATTTCATATCTGCTGCAGAGTCGTAAGAATGCGGCAAAAGAAACAGCAGCAGGATGAGTATGCATGTAGGCTGCCAGGGTATTGTGCTCAATAAGCCCGTCTTTTCCATCGATGATTCCTTTTCCCCGCTTCAATCGATAGGCAAACCTGGCATCCCTGTCGCAATCCGTAACTGAATAATGGAACTCATGACCCCTGATAATGGTTCCTTTTTTCGCAAGTGGGGAATCAGATACGACCTGCGCCTCTGTATAACCCAGCCCCTGCAGCTTATCCGTCATTCTAGAACCTGCCCCAAGAATGCCTGCCATCCGATATGCCCTGTCGGTTGTTAGCGTTTCATTCAGGTACATAAGCGCCCCGCATTCTCCATATATCGGCATCCCGTCATCTGCTGCTTTTTTTACCTGGTCACGGGTTCTTGAGGATTCAAGCTCTTTTGCATAGAGTTCAGGATACCCACCGCCAAGATAAAGCCCGTCCACCTGCGGCAGTTCATCATTCATGGGGCTGAAAAAAACAATGTCTGCTCCCTGTCTTTTGAGAGCGTCAAGCGAATCCTGATAATAAAAACAGAATGCGCTGTCCTGCGCGATACCTACCCTGACGTTGAAGGTCTCCTCAGGTTCATTTATTTCAACATAGGGAGGAGAATAAGCATTTGCTATATTATTTACCGCTTCCATGTCGATATGTTTTTCAATGAACTCTGAAAGCAATTCAGCGTTGTGGTTATTCTCAGAAGCCATATGAAGTCCAAGATGCCGCGAAGGGATGGAAATGTTCTTATTTTTCGGGAGCGACCCAATGACAGGGATCTTTATCCTGGCGCTGGTAAGTGAATCTCTGACAAGTTTCACATGCCTTTCACTGCCTGCATTATTGAGAATTATCCCCTGGATATTGACGGTATCGAACTCAGAGAAACCTTTAACTACAGCCGCAATGCTTCTCGATACCCCGCGCGCATCGACAACAAGAAGCACAGGCACGTCAAGTATCTTGGCGACATGAGCTGTGCTTGCGATCTCTGTCGCATCAAGTCCGTCATAAAGACCCATCACGCCCTCGATCACGCAGAAGTCTGCATCCGCAGATGCGCGCGTGAAAGTCTCATTAACTCCCTTCTCACCCATGATGTAGCTATCCAGGTTCCTGGAAGCCCTGCCGCATATCTGCGTGTGGTGACCCGGGTCGATGAAGTCAGGTCCAACCTTGAAGGGCTGGACGCTGTATTTCCTGCGAAGCGCTGCCATGATACCCAGGGCTACTGTGGTTTTTCCAACGCCGCTGCCTGTACCTGCGATGAGAATTGCCGGAGTACTGGTAATGAGTTGTCACCGCCTCATATGGACTGGATTATCCTGAAGGCTCCTTCTGTATTCATGCAGTTCATTTTTTGCATCCCGCCCGTAGTATCTACTGTAAGGGTATGTACAATTTGTACCCACCCTTTAGCCAGTGGTTCATCTCTCTGTTTCATCTTTTGAATCCATGTTATTCAATCCAATCATCTGAATTTTCTAATTATCTCTTTAACTAATTTCTAACTAATTTTTAACTATATTTTATGCATGCTTGGGTTTATTTTTAATTGTTTTGTCTTCCAATTAACTATTCAATTAACTAATTATGCTCATTTAATTGGGCAATTTAACATATTTCATAATATGCGCCACGTCCTTTTCCCTGTTGTTTTAGAGTTTTCTCACTAATAAGTTTTCGAATTAGCCTTTTTGCCTGATATCTATTAACACCACAGATTACTCTTGCCTCTTCATTTGTAATTCGCTTATTAGTTTTAAGGTAATTTTTTAGTAACTGAAGTTTTTGTTCCTCTGAAAGATAATATTATTTCTTTGTCTTTAACTTTAGCAGGAATCTTTAGCCGAACAGGAGTTTATAGACGAGATGGTGTTTTATTCAGCGCATCTAACTGGAATTGCTGTTTTTTGAATTTTAGCTTTATTTTAATTTCTTCTTTGATGCATTTGCTATTTTATCGCCTTCTTTTTTTACTCGCCTCTCTAGTTTCTTTATATCTTCTTCAGGGGGATATTTTCAGGAATGATATTATTATTTGTAAGTACATGCCGAATTTCAGTATTATTTTTTACATGCTCATATGTAATGCCAGATTCTCCATGCAAGTTCTTTTTAATTACATTAAAATTTGTAATCTCTGTTGCGAAGTTTTTGGCACTTATTGTTACAGTTGGAAGAAAATCTGCCATCGGTCTATTATTTGGAATATTCATTTTATTTTTTACCTGACGAGTTGTAAGTCCTCCAAATAATGCTTGATCGCCTTTGCTTCTAATTCTTGCGAAACCGTCCTCATCAACTCCTCTTTCATATATCAATTTAGACAATTCGGTTTCAGAATCTTTTAATTTCTGTCTTGCCTGTAATCTTTCGGATAAAGCAATTCGTTGTTCTATTAATTCCTGTTTTCGAGTCTGGACTGCAAAATAACTCTGGGCAAATGCAATCTCCTCTTTTCTCGGGTCGCCATTTTGAGCAACAAGATAGCAAGCATAGCGGGTAAGCATTATATCATCAATTTCCCGTTTCGCTCCTGAACCGATTGTGACCTTTTTGGCGGCATCGACAAAATGGTTAGGGATATCATTTCCCGATTTTTTGCATGATATTTTTGCTTTTTCAATAACGCCCTGAAATTTGCGCCATTCCGTATATCCAAGAAGATCCTGCAAATCTCTTGCAAACCAAAACTCAATTCCATCTTCTTCATAAGCATGGTCTTCGAAAATTTTGGATAATTTAGTAATAATTTGCTTTTCCATTATACCACCTTTACAATTGTAAATGGAAGTTTGTTCTTCAGGTATTCATCACAATTAACTATAGCAGCTTTATAATACAATTCCATCTTATCCCCTCTCATTGAACCCCTCGACAATCTGTATTTGCCGGATTGCCATTTTTTATTTTGTCGATGATTTTAAGAATTTTAGTTCTGTCCATAGCCTTCTAACACCTTCACCAATTCATATATTGAGATAAGTAAGTACATTCATTGATGTTTTGAAATGATTTTAAAATTCATTTTTCGAGCTTTAGAGTATTTATCCCCCGCATCAAATTTCTTTTCTCTTTTTCTCAAAATCGATATCTGTATCATACTCTGGAGAAGGTATTACTATAATATTCTCGGGTTTAATAAGCCGCTGTATCTTAGGTTTTTCTGGCAGATCTTCATCGCCAAACAAGTCATCAGGCTGAACATTCTGTCTTATCTTGCTAACTGCTACCAATCGCCAGAGCCAATCGTGTTGAAGACGTGGATGATCTATTACTGCAAGAATCTCTGACTCATTAGTATCCCGTATTATTCTCCTCAAACCTCTTCCTATAACCTGTTGTCCATAAACAGGAGAGGAGAATTTTCTCAGGAGAAGTATAACTGAAACTTCGGGCACGTCCCAACCTTCCCGAAGCATCATTACACTGACTACAGCATCATAAGAGCTCTCTTTTTTTCCTATTTTTGCTGCTTCTTTTCTATCTGTATCTTCAGATTCCTCGGTGACAAGAAGTGTATTTATCTTAAAATCATTCTGAAGCATCTTTTGGGCACGTTCGCCCTCGCTGATGCTCATTGTTACAACAAATAGTACAGGTTTATATCTCTCTTTTGCCCTGCGCTTTTGCTCATCTAAACGCTGCAAAGCCATTGCAATTTGTTTTTTCATTGGCTCAGGATCGAGGATCCACTGGAATGGCTTGACTTGTTTTTCAGCTTCCTCGAATTCCTTATCAAGTTCTGTTACTTTGCGCTTCTCACCAGTCTCTTTATTTGTATATGTGAGTTCAACGATTTTTATTTCAGGCTCATACACGACTACAGATTTTATGATCTTATCATCCAGCGCCTCTGCAATGCTATAATGATAAACCATATTCGAATCAGGTGTCTGTCCATCTGCCCTGTCCGGTGTGGCTGTTGTATCGAGTCTGAAAAGACATTTATTTGAAAGGGTTGAAAGAACGGTTGTATATTCCAGCGCCGGTGTGTTATGGGCTTCATCATTGAAAACCGCTATCTTATCCACGAAATTCATGATATATGCAAGGTTTCTCTGCCCTGAGATGTTGCTTGAGTAAAATTGCTGAATATTTCCAAGGATCACACCTGAATTCATTATCCCTTGTGGCCCCTTCCCTGCCTCAAGCGTGTATGAATCCAGTTCGTTGAGGTATTGTTCCTCCAAATGTTTGGGAAAAAGCTCAAAATTCTTGAAAACATCTTTGGTTTGGAAATCCAGTTCCAACCTGTCCCTCACTATCAGATTGGGTACTATAATTAAAAACTTGTTAATGTCATACGCCATTTTCAGCCATGCAATTGCAGCGCCGATAATAACAGTCTTTCCACCACCTGTAACTATATTCAAGAGCAAATCCTTCATATTAAGGATTTCATAAGCATAAATTACCCGAAGTATTCCTCCTTTCTGGTTTTTCCATAGTATTCTTTTCTTGTTACGTCTTTGAAGATTCTCGATGAATTCTCTTGTTGCGTCTTTTACTCCAGGAAAACCATCCATGACCCACTCATTAAAAGCTTTTTCATGTTCTGTGAAAGCATTGAACAAACTACTTCACCTCAAGTTCTATTATTTCAGTACGCTCTCCACCTTTGTCGTCCTGTACCTTGCAGGCGATTTTCTTTATGCCAGCGGTTGGGAATGCGTAGGTTACAGAGAGCTTGGGCAGGTTTTTGTCGCCACGAATGAATGAGTATCCCTGAGTTGATATGAATTTCCCCTTGAAGTCGAAATCCCACTGGGCATTTATAATTTTTCCACCAATGTTGATGGATGTGGATTCCGAGATATCAAATTCGTAGGTTAATGATGCAGTCCTCTTAGACTTAAACCTGACCTCTGGTGGCAGTATGAACACAAGGAGGTCTGAATATTCCTTGTGTTTACCCGTAATGTGTTTTCTAAAATCCTCAGACTCTATAGGCACAAGAGAGATTTTCACGAATTCCACACTGACTCCTTTTTCCTCTTCCAACTTTGCCGCAGCAGTCTGCGCAGAAGGTGCAAACGCCCATGCAAGCATTATTCCATGATTTTTGCCTTTTTTCGTCCGCACTGTTTTTGCGAAATCAATGACCTGATCTTTAGTTATTGGCAGGTCTTGAGAGGATGACCCAACATAAAGTGGTATCCCCTCTTTATAGCCATGAACATCATCATCAGCACTTGCTGGGCGTCCATTATATGCGGATACTACAAAATGTCTGAACTCATCATCATTAAGTTTTGTGAGAGATGGTATTTCATATATCCCCCAATATTCTATTGAAATATCAGAAATTGGAACTATTGTTTGTTGAACGGCTTGCTTTTCTCTATTATTTGTCTGCATAGCTATGTTTGTTACTCTATCAGCGGTTATGGCCACTGCAATTCTTGAGATATCGCAACAAATCCAGCGCATTCCGAGTCTCTGTGCAACTGTAGCAGTAGTTCCCCCACCGGAGAAAAAGTCTGCAACTATATCACCACTATCAGATGATGAATTGATAATTCTCTCTAATAATCTATAGGGTTTCTGCGTCGGATATCCTATTCGTTCAGCATCTTCATAATTCAGCGTTTCAATGTCTGTCCAGTAATCCTCTGCAACCTTCCCTTCATCAACATAATATTTATATAATTTTCCAGTCTTTGCGTCAGTCTTTTGTTGATATTGTCGCCCTTCAGGATCGGTCAACAATTTCATGTGACTCTTTGGTTTTCTTGGAATCTTTGCGCCATCTGGATTGAACTTATGACTGGAACTTTTTCTATACCATAATATGTTGTCATGTTTTCTTCCGAACTTATCCTTGCTTTTTCCTCCTATAGAGTAGCACCATACTATCTCGTTCAAGAAATTATCATACCCAAATATCTTATCCATCTCGACCTTAACATAATGAGCTGCATGCCAGTCAAGATGCACATATATACTCCCTGTAGGTTTCAGTAACCGTTTCATCTCCAACAATCTTGCATTAAGCCACATGAGATATCCGGGCATCCCATCCTCCCATATATCTGTAAAAGAGCGCACTTCATTAGCATCCCCAAAAATAACATTATAGTTCCTGCCTGAAAAAAAGGGCGGATCGATGTAGATTAGATCAATCGACTCTGAAGGAAGCATCCTCATAACATGCAGGTTATCGCCGAAAAACAAACGATTCGGCTCAAGGTCAGGATGACCGAAGGAGATACGCTCCACCTTCTGAAAAGGAAGTGAAATTCTCGGATAAATCTTATAATACTGTTCCTTCTTATCGCAGCCCAGCGGCAAATCATCCACAGGAATAGAGCCGAAGCGCCTTGGAACTTTGTAAAAATCGGTTTGTTCTGGTAGTTTGGTTATCCTTTCGGGTTCAAGTTGTGGGGTTTCTTGAACATAAGAGCCCAATTCTTCATTCACTTGCTTTTTGTTATTTGCCACCTGACATCACCATTTTTAAGATTATCATTCAATTATTAAAATCAACAAATCTGCGTTCATCTGCGGTTTTATTTCTTCTTATACACATTCAGCCCTATTTTCACAGCTTCCTTCCCTGGAATTGACTGATTTCCTTCACTTGAGGCGATAATAATAGTTTTCCCTGATGCTGAAGGCCCGAAATCTTTACTTAAATCCACTTTGATCGTCAAGATATTCCCTTCAATTGACATTTCCACATTCTTCATTTTAGCTCTCCTACTTTATTGTTTGTAATCTGCATCATATTTATGTCCACCTGTCCTCTTTTCTTTCAAAGGAATTAGTGCAGCACTTCATGACCCATAAAACCATCTTTATATATCACAGGAATGGCTAAACGTGAGTTTTGCATCACTTAAACTTTTCGGTGTCGACTTCTGGAAGTATTTTATTATCTTCCATCCCAAAAACTTCGATCAAAGTCCTTGTTTCTTTATTAAGTCCGCTCAATTTCC
>JAHIHJ010000292.1 GCA_018899795.1 Methanobacteriota archaeon | reverse complement strand
GAATGATTTATGTAGTTGCTCTCCTATGAGAAGGAGTCAAAACGGAGCTTATTATTATAATTTCACGATTTGAGGAATCCAATGACAAAAGCTGAAATATTATCTGAAATAAAGGTGGCAGAAGAAAAAGCAAAAGCTTCAGTTGCAAGAGCTATCGAGGAAAAAAATAAAAAGATATCTGAGGCGCAGGCGCAATCAAGAGATATTATCAGAAGCGCAGGGGAAGAAGCTCAAAAGTATGCCGATTCTGAGGTCAGCAAAGCAAAAGCGCTGATCAAAGAGGATAGGGAAAAGATCATACAAAAGGGGAAGTCAGAAGCTGATGCGATAAAAGCAAAGGCAAAAAAGAACGTGGCAACGGCTACACAATTTATTTTAACTGAATTTGAGAGGGCAGTAGATGCTTAAACCCACAAGAATGACACGGGTCATGATAGCTGGCACAAAAGATATCATGGAACCCACTCTTTCTGAGCTTCATAAGTTGAATGTCCTTCATATAACAGATCACCTGGAAGAAAATGCGGATTTTAAGATAGGCAAACCATTTAAATCTGCATCCCGACATTCTGAACATCTGATTTCTTTGCGGACTATAGCAAGCCAGCTTGGGGTTGCTGGAAAAGATTCACCCCGGAAGCACAGCTCAAAAGAGCTTCCCATGGAGATCGATGAAAAGATCACAAAGCTCCAGAAAGATGTTGCTGCAAAGTTCGATGAATTGAGGGGCATCGAATCCAAAATAAAAGAAAAAGAAGACCTAATTTCAGCGGTCAGGCCGTTTTTAGGGTTGCCGTTATCGCTTGATTCATATCACGGTTACGATACTGTGAAAGTGTTCACAGGATATATCGGGATAGATCTGGAACCGAAGATATCAGGCATAACTAAGAACTTTGAATTATTTTCCGGGGATTTCGAGAAAAGACCGATATTTGCCTTATTCATACCCAGAGCTTTCGCGGAAGAAGTTCAGAAAATATTCCAGGAAGAGCGAACGTATGTTGAAATAAAAGTCCCTGTATTGAAGGGAAATCCGCCGGTCATCCTGGAAGAACTCAACAAAGAAGTCTCAGTTCTCAAAGGGAGAATCGCTTCCTTAGATTCTGAACTGGCGACAATCAAGGCAGAATATTCAGAATTCATAACTGCGGCTGACGAATATCTCTCCATTGAAACCCAGAAGGCTGAAGCTCCCCTCAGGTTCGCCACAAGCACCAATGCATTTATCATAGACGGCTGGGTACCTTCAAATAAATATGAGGACCTGGAATCAAACTTGTTGGAGGGTACTCGCGGTCTGGCATTCATCACAAAGCTCACAGAGGAAGTGAAAGATGAAGATATCCCTGTCGAACTTGAAAATCCAGGGCCTGCAAAACCATTTGAACTCCTGATAGACACTTTTGCCACCCCCAAATACAGGGAGATAGACCCGGCATCAGTTATTTTTATTACTTTCCCTCTTTTTTATGGCATTATGCTCGGAGACGTCGGATACGGTATCATCGTAGCTGCTCTGGCACATTATATTAGAAATAAGTTCAAGACAGGAGCGCTTAACTCACTTGGAATGATACTGCTTCTCTCTGGTGTTCTTTCAGTATTATTCGGGATAATTTTCGGGGAATTTTTTGGTTTCCCGATTTTCAACATGGAAGTTCACAATCATATCGAACACGGGATACTTGGCATTGCCGGACCCACGATAGCCGGAATTCATTTTCCTGTCCACAGGTTAGGGGAAGTGCAGCCACTGCTGATCATGACGTTCGTAATAGGTATTTTCCATATACTTACAGGTCTCGTGATCGGTTTCAGGAACGTATCGGTTGCGCATGATCTCAAACACGCTGTTTACGCAAAAGGGAGCTGGATGATGATACTAATAGGCGGCGTCGCATTTATTGCAAAACTGATGCCTGCCGTAATGAACAAGTTACCACTCCCCACAGGCGATCCGATCTTTTCTGGCGGGATGGTTCTTGCGGTCATTGGAATAGTACTTCTTATAAAAGGAGAAGGTTTCATATCCATTCTTGAAATACCCACGATCCTGAGCAACGTATTGTCCTACTCAAGGATCCTTGCCATCGGTTTGTCCTCGGCAGGGATCGCTCTTGTGGTCAATACCCTGTCCATGGATCTTTTCATAAAGCCGGAAGGAGTTCTCATGGGAGGAGGGGTAGTTCTTGCAATTGTGGGTGTCGTGATACTCTTTATAGGGCATTTAATAAACCTTTTACTTGGGATACTCGGACCCGGGCTTCATTCATTGAGGCTTCAGTACGTGGAATTTTTCACTAAATTTTATGAAGGCGGAGGTAAAAAATACGTCCCCTTTGGTTATAATAGAAAATATACGGAGGAATGAAAAATATGGTAACAGATGCTGGAATGATAGCTATTGGAGCAGGAATCGCTGTAGGACTTTGCGGTATTGGAGCCGCCATGGGTGAACAGGCCATTGGCGCCGCCGCCGTCGGGGCAATGGCAGAAGATGAGAAATTCTTTGGTAAGGGTCTTCTAATGACCGTTATTCCTGAATCCATAGCAATATTTGGTCTTGTAGTAGCGCTGATATTATTGTTCGTATTCAATGTTGAGTAAATAATTATGGGACTTGATGCAATAGTTGATGAAATAAAAGCCAGGGGTAAAGCAGAAGCAGATAGGATAAGCGGTGAAACCCAAAAGGAAGTTTCGAAGATTATTGCAGATGCCCAATCCCAGGCTGCAAAGATAAGATCAGCCAGACAGGAATCCCTAACTAAAGAGATCGAAAGACTCAAACAGCAGGAACTGTCAAGCGCAAATCTTGAAGTAAAAAGAGCTATTCTCAATGCCCGCAAGGAAGTACTTGATGAAGTGAATGAAGCTTCGAAAGAATCTGTCAGCAAATTTGCTGATGAAAAGAACCAGAAACTTCTGGGCTTGATAATCAAGAAAAATGAAAAGAACAATTCTAAGATATATTCAGGAGAGAAGGATAAGGCTGCGGTCAGGAAGCTTACAAAACTCAATTATGCAGGCGATATAAACTGCCTCGGCGGGGTTATTATTGAAAACGATAATGGGACAGAATATCTGGATTTCAGATACGAGACCATACTGAAAGATGTCAATGAAAGATCGTTGAAACAGGTCTATGATATCCTGTTTGGGTGAAAAAAGATATGGGTGCCACAACTAATATCAAATACGCGTATATCGTAGCCCGTGTCCGGGCTATGAAGGGCAAACTCATTCCTAAAGAGATGTACCCTAAATTCCTCAACATGGAAATTCCAGAGATAACCCGTTTTATCGGGGAATCGGGATATAAAGCGGATGTTGAAGAACTCGGGAAAAAATACAGAGGATTAGACCTTATCGAACATGCCCTGAACCAGAACCTTGCGCTCACATATCGTAAGCTGATAGACGTTTCACAGAATGAAGCTAACCACCTCATTATAGAATATCTTCGCTCATGGGATATCTGGAACATAAAGACCATCCTGAGAGGGAAGTTTTCAGGAGCAAGCGAAGATGAGATACTTGAGGATGTGGTCTCTGGAGGGCAATTGAGATACAGGGATCTATCTGAGATCGTCAAGATAGGCACAATGGAGGGTGTGATCGCGGCTTTTGCGAAAACACCTTATTATCCTGCACTTGAAAATTACAAGGGTGATCTTGCAGAGACTGAAAATGCACTGGACAGATTGTACTATTCCAATCTCATTGAAGCCGTAACAGCGACAGGAAATAAATTATTCTTAAAATTCCTCAAGACCGAGATCGATCTAAAGAACCTCAAGATGCTTTTCAGGATGAAACGTGCAGAAATGGAACGGGATGAAATACTCAAACTGCTTATTCCCGGAGGAATGGAACTCAAAGACAACGACCTGTCCAGACTTGCAGCTATTCCTTTAAGTGATTTCGTCCGGGCTCTTGAAGAGTATTCTTACTGGAGTGCGATATCAGACATAAGCAATGACCTGACCTCTTTGATCAATATCGAAACACGCCTTGATAAATATGGGTTATTATATGCTTCAAGGATATCACACTATTACCCGCTTTCGATCCTGCCTGTTCTTGATTATATAGTCAGCAAGAAGCTGGAAGTTGATAATATCAGGATCATCGTGCGCGGAAAAGAGACAAATCTTCCCGAAGATATAATAAGATCCCATCTGGTGATGTAAATGGAAATTGCAGTAGTTGGAAACAGCGATTTTGTACTAGGGTTCAGGCTCGCAGGTATAAGAAAAACCTTTGATGCGACATCATCAGATATTGAATCCAGGATACATGATATCCTGAAAGATAGAACGGTCGGGATACTTGTAATTCATAACGATGATATTAAAAAATTATCCCCGCAGATGCAAAAAACACTGGATGATTCAGTTGAGCCCACTGTAATATCCATCGGAGGAAAGGGCGAAAGCACGAATCTCAGGGATAAGATAAAACAGGCAGTAGGTGTTGATCTCTGGAAATAAGAAGGTGTCTTTGAAAATGAATGCAAAAGGTAAAATTTATAGAATATCAGGGCCCGTTGTAATTATTAGCGGTTTAAATACCAGAATGTACGATGTGGTCAAGGTCGGTAATGAAGGATTGATGGGTGAAGTCATAGGCATAGAAGGCGACAAATCCACAGTACAGGTATATGAAGAAACGTCAGGTATCAAACCCGGTGAACCTGTTGAGAATACAGGGATGCCGCTTTCGGTCGAACTCGGACCCGGACTTTTAGAAAGCATATACGATGGCATCCAGCGTCCACTTCCAGTCCTGAAGGACACAATGGGCGATTTCATAAAACGCGGTGTGTTCGCAGATGGTCTTTCACGAAAAAAAGAATGGGAGTTCGTCCCCACAGCAAATAAGGGAGACAAAGTAAAAGGCGGCGAAATAATTGGTACTGTGCAGGAAACGCAGAACATCCAGCACAGGATAATGGTGCCTCCCGATGTTTCAGGTACTATCGAAGAAATAAAGAAAGGCAAATTCAAGGTTGATGAAGTAATATGCACACTTTCCGGTGGGAAGAACATCACGATGATGCAGAAATGGCCGGTCAGGAAGCCAAGACCTGTTGCCAAGAAGCTCACACCGAACAAGCCACTGATCACAGGTCAGAGAATACTTGACGGTCTGTTCCCTGTGGCAAAAGGAGGAACAGCAGCGATCCCCGGTCCATTCGGGAGCGGGAAAACGGTTACGCAGCAGCAGCTTGCAAAGTGGAGCGATACCGAAATTGTAGTTTATATAGGATGCGGAGAGCGCGGGAACGAAATGGCTGATGTTCTTAACGAATTCCCTGAACTTGAAGACCCCAAGACCGGAAGACCGTTAATGGAAAGGACAGTGCTTATCGCAAATACATCCAATATGCCAGTGGCGGCAAGAGAGGCTTCGGTTTATACAGGAATCACAATAGCAGAATATTATCGTGATATGGGATACGATGTATCCCTGATGGCTGATTCAACCTCAAGATGGGCTGAAGCTATGAGAGAGATATCATCAAGACTTGAAGAGATGCCAGGTGAAGAGGGGTATCCGGCCTATCTTTCGGCAAGATTATCAGAATTCTACGAGCGGTCAGGGAGGGTGATGGGGCTTTGCGGAAAAGAAGGATCGATCACAGTTATCGGCGCTGTCTCCCCCCCAGGCGGCGACTTCTCCGAACCGATCACACAGAACACACTTCGTATTGTCAAAGTGTTCTGGGCGCTTGATGCAAAACTTGCTCAGCGCAGGCATTTCCCTGCAATAAACTGGCTTAACAGCTACTCATTATACTCCAAGTCGCTTGGTGACTGGTACAACGAAAATGTATCTCCTGAATGGGTTAAGCTCAGGGACGATTCAATGGAATTACTCCAGAAAGAATCTGAACTCCAGGAAATAGTCCAGCTTGTAGGCTCTGATGCATTGCCTGAAGATCAGCAGTTAACACTTGAAATAACAAGAATGATACGTGAATATTTCCTGCAGCAGAACGCTTACCATGAAGTTGATACATTCTGTCCGATGGATAAGCAATTCAAGTTGTTAAAAGCTATTACCACATGGGGTAATCGTGCCCAGTCATCTCTTGAAGGGGGGGCGGCGATCGAGGATATCATGAAATCAAAATCAAAAGACGACCTCGCAAAAGTAAAGTACGAAAAGGACTTTGACGGCGCGCTTGGCGTTATTCTGAAGACTATGGACGAAGAGTTCAAGAAACTCGGGGGCAAATAACATGACCAAGGAATACAGGACAATAAGAGAGATCGCAGGTCCACTTATCTTTGTTGAAAAAACTGAACCTGTCGGGTACAACGAACTGGTCAATATAACACTTCCTGACGGAACTACAAAGAGAGGTCAGGTACTTGATACATCAGAAGATATTGTCGTAGTACAGGTTTTCGAAGGTTCTGGCGGACTTAACAGGGATTCAAGCGTCAAATTCACAGGTGAGACCATTAAACTCCCTGTTTCGATAGACCTTCTTGGCAGGATCCTGTCAGGATCAGGCGAACCACTTGACGGCGGGCCGCGAATAGTGCCTGAGGACAGGCTTGATATCACAGGCGCTGCTATTAATCCATACGCCAGGCTTCCACCAAAAGAGTTCATTCAAACAGGTATTTCCACAATAGATGGAATGAACACGCTCGTTCGAGGTCAGAAACTTCCGATCTTCTCAGGTTCAGGTCTTCCACATAACGAAATAGCCCTCCAGATAGCAAGACAGGCAAAAGTGCGCGGCTCGAAAGAACCATTCGCAGTAGTCTTCGCAGCGATGGGTATCACAAACGAGGAAGCGCAATATTTCATGCGCGACTTTGAACGCACTGGCGCTCTTGAGCGGGCAGTAGTGTTCCTCAACCTCGCCAACGACCCTGCTGTAGAGAGGCTTATCACGCCAAGACTTGCGCTCACAGCGGCTGAGTATCTTGCATACGAACACGATATGCACGTTCTGGTAATTCTTACGGATATCACAAACTACTGTGAAGCTCTGCGTCAGATGGGCGCTGCAAGAGAAGAAGTTCCGGGCAGGCGCGGCTATCCAGGTTACATGTACACAGACCTTGCGTCGCTTTACGAGCGTGCTGGTGTCATTAAGGGAAGAAAGGGTTCAGTTACTCAGTTCTCAATATTATCAATGCCTGGCGACGATATCACGCATCCCATACCTGACCTTTCAGGATATATCACTGAAGGTCAGATCGTTATTTCAAGGGAATTGCACAGGAAAGGCATATATCCGCCAGTCAACGTGCTTCCGTCACTTTCAAGACTGATGAACTCAGGCATCGGCGCAACAAGGACAAGGGAAGACCACAAAGCCGTCTCTGACCAGTTGTATGCAGCTTATGCTGAAGGCAAAGACCTGAGAGGACTTGTGGCTATCGTGGGTAAGGACGCCCTCTCTGAAAGGGATAAGAAATTCCTTGAGTTCGCAGACATGTTCGAGGACCGATTCGTGCGCCAGGGCATGGATGAGAACAGGGAAATTGAAACCACACTTGACCTTGGCTGGGAACTCCTTGCGACGCTGCCAGAAGCACAGCTTACAAGGATCGATAACAAGTACATCCAGAAATACCACCCTGCCCATAAGGGAAAGAAAGAGTAATATGGCTATCAAGGACAATATCAAGCCCACGCGTTCAGAGCTGATAGATCTCAAGAAGAGGATCAAGCTCAGCCAGAGCGGGCACAAGCTGCTCAAGATGAAGCGCGATGGGCTGATACTTGAGCTTTTTGCGATACTTGAGAAAGCAAAGGATGTGAGGGCTGAGGTTGAGAAGCAGTTCGCCGTCGCATCTCAGAAACTTGCTATTGCGAAATCTGTGGAAGGTGTTGTGGTTGTGAAGTCCACAGCATTTGCTCTCAGGGATACGCCCAAAATTGAACTTGTGAGCAAGAACGTAATGGGTGTGGTGGTGCCGAAGATCGAAGCTTCGAGCGTCCATAAGAAGCTTGACAAGCATGGATATGGTATCATAGGGACAAGCTCCCGTATCGATGAAGCAGTGGATGCCAATGAGATACTTGTGGAGAAAATAATCCTGGCAGCCGAGATCGAGACCACGATGAAAAGGCTGCTTGAGGACATAGAGAAGACAAAGCGCAGGGTGAACGCGCTTGAGTTCAGGGTGATACCTGAACTTACGGATGCCAAGAACTTTATAATGCTGCGGCTTGAGGAGATGGAACGGGAGAATACGTTCAGGCTGAAGAGGATAAAGGGGTAACGTCTTTTGGAAAACTCTATTTTGAGTCCGCGATGAAATTTGCGGGGCATCGTGGGTGCATGAGTTTTCCCATTGTTTATTTGCTGCTATGGCTTTTGTCAAAAAGGGGGCACGTTTTCAAGTATGGTTATGCGTTGGCGCATCAGGTAAACCGAAGGGCTGTTCTCGCGGGCAGGCACATTCGCTTTTGCGTGCTCACTTTTGGACGGGAGGGACAATCCTCATGATTCTGCTTTGATGGCTCCGTCTTGGTTCATATACAATAATTGACCGTTGATATCGAGAGATGGATTTTTATGAAAGCAGTGTAAAATTTTTAGTTTAAGTATGCTTAATGTAAAGTATTTATGGCATGATAATAATTAAAAACTTAAAGTTCATAGAAAGGTTTATGAACTTTAAAACTAATATTCGGTTAGGTTGAAATTACTTTTATCAACTTTAGGTAATTTC
>JAHIHJ010000034.1 GCA_018899795.1 Methanobacteriota archaeon | reverse complement strand
TATAGTCACTGGTTATACCTTATGAAAACTTGATATTTCGTAACATATAGATTAACGTTTATAAACCTCAAAGTATGTATAAGCTCAGAGTATGTATGGTGAAATAATGAGCAATTCTTTGATCAGGCAAAAAACATATTCTACAGTCCTCTTTGTCCTGAATTCCACGCTTGCAGACAGGAAATATCCCGACATCCTCATTGGCGTTCTTTTTAAGAAAGAAGACTTTTCGTCATCTGAAAAAGCAGCGGTAAATGAACTCGTCTATGGCATCCTGCGCCACAGGGCAAGGCTGGATCACATTATAGAACACGCTTCAAGCGCCGTGATATCTGGACTTGATCAAAATATCCTTAACATCATCAGGATATGCGCATTCCAGGCTGTATTTACGGACGCATCTCCTGCCAGAATAATGAATATGAATATCCATCTGTCTGTGGGAGAAAAATATGCCTATAAATCCGGATTTCATGAAAAAACCCATCACTGGTGAACATAATTCCCATAAGATCAGAGGGGACGTTGATCCTCCGGAAAAGCTCGGAGTGCACGGCACACAGGTCGCGGTTGACCACGACTGCTGTGAAGGGGACGGCATCTGCATTTCAGTATGTCCTGTGAGCGTCTTTGACTGGGTCGGATCACCAGGTCATCCGACATCGAACAAGAAATCTGACCCAGTTCGCGAGAAAGACTGCATATCGCAACATATTTACCATGCTTTTACCTTTTAGGCGTAAATGAAAGCAGTACTTGGTCTTGAAGACGGAACTTTTGTTAAAGGCGAAGGTCTTGGAGTAGAAGGTATCGTACAGGGTGAGCTTGTTTTCACAACCCAGTACACGGGATACGAGGAGGCGCTGACAGATCCGTCGTATAAGGGTCAGATACTGATGTTCACGTATCCTCTCATCGGCAATTACGGAGTAAGCGGAGATAACTTCCAGTCTGACGGCATGAAGGCAGAAGGACTGGTGGTGAGGGAAGCATGCGACCACCCATCACATCACAGATCCACGCGCTCGATATATGAATTCCTGAAAGATGAGGGAAAATCCGGCATCATGGGAATAGACACACGCATGCTCACAATAAAAACAAGGGAACATGGCACCATGAAGGCTGCCATAATCGTGGGCGACGATGACGGCGAAAAAGCGGTCAGGCTGGCAAGGGAACAGACTGACATTGGCAGCATTGACCTTATAAGTAAAGTCACATGCAGGGAGCCGTACAGGATAGAAGGCAAAGAAGACGGGGGAAATATCGTTCTTATGGATTTCGGTGCAAAGAGGAACATCATCAAGAGCCTTGCCTCAAGGGGCATCAATGTCACAGTAGTCCCTGCGACGACATCTGTCAAGGATATAATGAACTATGAGCCAGACGCAATTCTGCTTTCGAATGGTCCCGGCGACCCGCAGCAAGCCACCAACGGCATCTCGGTCGTGAAAAGGCTGGCAGGAGAGCTGCCCATTTTCGGAATATGTCTTGGTCACCAGATCATATCCCTTGGTCTGGGAGGGGAGACCTACAAGATGAAGTTCGGGCATCGCGGAGCTAACCAGCCTGTGAAAGACCTGAAAAAGGGCATCGTTCATATCACCTCACAAAACCACGGTTATGCTGTGGATGAAAATAGCCTTGATAAGAAGGAAGTTTCAGTTACCCAGCTAAATACGAATGATGGGACAGTTGAAGGGCTTGAGCATAAAGACCTTGAGATCATGTGCGTGCAGTACCATCCGGAAGCGCATCCTGGACCTCTTGATACTGAAAAGCTTTTCTTTGACAGGGTGGCGGAGAGGGTAAGGAAGATGAAGGTAGCGGCGAGATAAACTGCTGTTTTTGATGATATTGATGCAAACATAGACCGCAACATATATATCAATCATGCTTACTATATTTGCACATGGATAAAGAGTTCCTGATAAGCTATCTCAAAATAAGAAACTACTGGTGGCAGACAAAAAATGTCACTAAATCCGATATAGGGACGCAAAGAAAGGATTATCTGGATAAGATACAGGAAACTGAAGGACTTGAAAGGATCATCTGCCTTTCAGGAATAAGGCGCAGTGGGAAAACGACCATATTGTTCCAGTATTTAGACCAACTGCTACAAAAAAATAGACCGGAAGAGGTAGTCTATGCAAAAATGGATGACCTGATCGGAAAAATTGACAGTATCCATGATATTCTGAACACATATCATGAGATAACAGGGATAGACCCGGCAAAAGGATCTACTTATTTTCTTCTCGATGAGATTCATGTAATGAAAGACTGGCAGACGCAATTGAAATATTACATTGATGCACATGCAAAATGCCGGTTCATAATATCAGGCTCTTCAAAAACCCTCCTGTATCTGGATGCATCCGAAAGCCTTGCAGGGCGGATACGATTCATTGACGTTTTCCCCCTGACATTCCGCGAATATCTTGAATTCAACAATATCGATATGCCTCAACAAAGACACGACCTTGATAATTTTGAAGACATAGAAAAAGCATACCACAACCTCATTACTGGCAAACAGAGCATACAGTATTTTCTAAACCAGTACTTCGATACAGGCGGATATCCTGAATGGTTCAAGATAAAGGATATGCAGCAGTGGCAAAGAACAATTGTTGAAGATTACTTCGCTTTGATCCTGTTCAGGGATATAGTAAGCGTGTTCAAAGTGAAAGACCCTATACTTCTTGAAAAAATGGTACGGGATATTGCAGCCATTTCAACGAACCGGTTTACTTACAAAGGATTATCTGAACGGCTTGATATCGACAGGGAGACCGTTAAACTCTACCTTTACTATCTCCAGAGTTCCATGATGGTGTTCGTGGCAGATGTCTTCGCACCATCCCAAAAAGCTGCGGAAAAGAGAGCAAAGAAGCTATATTTCTGGGAAGAGGGACTGAGAAGAGCGCTAACTCTGGACAGGGATGATGGAAAAGCAGCCGAAAATGTAGTGGCATGGCATCTGATCAAGAGGGGTCGTGAGTCTAAGCCATTCTTTGAACCTTATTACTGGAAGAATAAATATGAGGTTGATTTTGTTTACGACGACTCAAAAAAAGTGATCCCTGTCGAAGTGAAGTATAGGGAGCATCCCACAAAAGCTGACCTTAAAGGACTATTGGAATTCATGGAGATAGAAGGACTCAAGACAGGGATTGTTGTGACGAAGGATATATTCAAGATGGAAGACCACGATGGACGCAGCCTGTTATTTATTCCGGTATGGCTTTTCCTGCTGGTAATATGATCATTTGAGATACGGAAGTTATTTTTATACTTACGAGCATATATCTTTCCCGGTGCATCAATGGAAGAAAAGAACCTCGAACTCAAGCCAAAAATAATCCGCGAGTCCGAGTTCTTCGGCGGGTGCATCCGCGTCAAGATATCAGTAAAGAACACTTCAAGCCTTGCCATCATGGATGCCGCTCTTGAACTTGAAAGCGATGAGAGGATACTTCATTTTGACCGCTGCGAGCCTGAATATCCTGAAAAGAAAGGGAAGATAATCCTTGGCAACATCAATCCGAATTCAGACAGGACGATCGCTTTTTACCTCGATCCCCTAATCTGTGCCAAGGAGGGGACGGATATCAATTGCCGCGTCTTTTATAAGGATGCCTATGGCAGGTCTGACATGGTGCAGATGGAACCCCTGAAGATAAAAGTGGTCTGTCCCATATTTCGCACAGAGCAGGATATCAACATCGGTAGGCTGAAGGAACTTGTATCAGGGCTTTCATTCCATGACAGCAAGGTCTATACCATTCCAAAAAGGGTGGAGGTGGCAGAGCTTCTGGGGACGTGCAGGGATGTTGTGCTGCTGCATGATGTGAGGCATATCAAGACCTTCAAGACCACGGATGAGAAGACATACGAAGCGTGGT
The DNA here is from genome assembly GCA_018899795.1 of Methanobacteriota archaeon. Next base: position 976 of record JAHIHJ010000034.1, on the reverse strand, counting down.
ATTACGGAAAGACCAAGGTGACGAAGAAAGACCTTGTGATAAAGTGCTGCCTGCGAAGGGATACTGAGAGCATAGAGGTGTTTGCGGCAGGGAATGATCCGGGGGATATTACAGGACTGCTTGCTGAGATAGGGCGCAATCTTGCAAGGGAGTTCGAGAGGCTGGGGAAGGTGCAGCCGATCTTTAATATTACTATCAAGGATTCGATCATACAGAGGAGCAATCTTCTGAGCTTCTGCGATCTGGATGGGACATGCGGCGGGGATGTGGTGATCGAGGATAGCGTGATGCAGAGGGCGAATATTGGTTTGGGGAATGAAGTACAGCAGAAGGGCACAGGTACCGGAAACAATGTTCAGATAGGAGATTTTTCGTTTGATAAAAAATATATAAGAAAAAAACAGAATGACATCAGTGATTTTGAAAAAGAATCAGGATACTCTGTTGCTTTCGGTGGGGAGAAATGGACAAAGGGCAAAGCTATGGAGTATATTGAAACACCATACGGATATATAGGAATTAGCAAAACTGGTGTTGAACGTGGCATATCAAAAAAGCTGAAAGATGCTGTAAAAAAAGATGACAAAGTACAAGAAGTGAAGGAACCCATCGCAAAGGAAAGAGATGAATTAAGTGATATTGAAAAGAAAGAAGGGGTTTCACAGATAAAATTTTTAGCTGTGGCGTTGGTGCTGGGTGTGTTGCTGCTGGGGTACTGGGTGATGGCGCCGGGTGAGACCAATCCCTCTGAAAATTTAAAACCAAAACCAACAGATTTCACTAACACTATAGGTATGGAGTTTATGTTAATTCCTATGGGCGAATATGATATGGGTTCGCCATCGAATGAAAATGATAGGTTCGATAATGAAGGTCCAGTCCACCATGTGAAAATCTCAAAAACTTTCTACATGGGTAAATATGAGGTTACACAGAAGCAATGGCGTGAAGTCATGGGAAATAATCCCTCGCGTTT
>JAHIHJ010000291.1 GCA_018899795.1 Methanobacteriota archaeon | reverse complement strand
TGGTATTACAATTTTATAATACTATAGAACTTCGCTACTACTAAATTTTATATTTGTAGCAAAACCTGAATAATCATTAAAGTTTAAATAACTTGTGCTTATCGAGCGCAGTAATAATTACACTTCCTGCCCGGGCTTTATCGTGGTCAGTTTAACATTCTTTACGCCTTTTAGCGCCATTATTTTTTCAGCAACAGCTTTTACATCTCTTCCCTCGCCATGAAGCATAAGAACTTCCATACATTCATCATGACTTATGTGAACGTGAACAGCCGATCTTGTAATACCAGAGAATTCATGCTCTATATCCAGAAGAGATGTAACAACCCCGCGCTGTGAATGATCATAAGTCATGGATAAAATTCCAATTCGTTCACCCTGGACCTCGCTCATCCAATCGTAGTAACGGATATATCCTCTTATTGCGTCGCGTATACCCTCAGAACGAGACGAATAGCCTCTTTTTGTTATGATCTCATCGAATTTTTCAAGCAGGTTCTCAGGAAGAGAAACGCCGATTCTTGACAGGTCTTGCTCCATATTAAGTCTCCTTTATCAAGAATTGATGTTGTACAGTATAATCTTTTGCATTTTTTGCAGAATTGAGGGAAGGGTTTTTATATTTGTAATACTTTTATGATATATCGTGTTACTAAATATGAACTAAATTCATATTAGTATGCCGATGAGGTGATAAAAGATGGTTAATGGAAGTACTGAAAATATAAAAAATGAGGTCGAATCGGTCGTGAATGAGGCAGTGAATAAAATATACAAGCAGGGGGAAAAGGTCCTGGCTGCCTTTAATTGGGCTGTTGATTCGATTAAGGACCAGCATGGGGAAGGTTACCATGCTCTGGCGATCCTGGATGTCATGTACCCGAAACTTGCACCCAGGGAACAGAAGCTCCTCGCTATGCGGATACCCTGCGGCGACACCATGGACTGGTAAGGAGTGGGTTTATCGGGGGAGATATTCCCCCACCTCCTATTTATGAGGGATTACATGAAATTAACAAACACACAAAAAGAAATTATCAGGGTACTGGTAGACCTGAATGAAAAGACAGGTAGAGCTGTAAGGTGCAATGAAGTCGCAGAATGTATTCAACGAAGCCCAGGAACTGTCAGGAACCTGTTACAACTTCTGAAAAGTATTAAACTGGTAAAAAGTGTACCTGGACCTAAGGGCGGGTACTTTCCCACCGGTCTTGCGCACGAGACCTTAAGTTTCAGTCAGGAAACTGATCCAGTTCCGGTATATCTTAACAATAGATTGAGCAGCGTCACGCTGCAGGAACTCAAATTTAAACCGCCAAATAGCGGCATATTTCGTGTTTCAGGAGATATCCGGGATTTCAAAACCGGGGATAGAATAAATATATCCTCAGAAAAACTCCTTGTCTGCGGCAGGGTGGTTGGTCGGGATGATATGAGTAATTCTCTGCTATCATCGATAGAGGTAGCGTTTCTTAGAGAATGATGCTCACGTTTTTTTTCCTTATATCCCTATAAACAGAAAACTATATTTGGATGGACTCCAAACATGGAGATATGAAAGGCATTAATGGGCTGGAGTTATCCCCGAAAAAGATTGATTATCTAAAATTCATCAACGAAAAGAAAAGAGCAAAGACCACCGAGATATCCGATGAGTTCAAGGTCGATCCTTCCACGACAACCAAGATATTACTTGAACTCGCAAAGACAGATTTGATAATCTATACACCCTATCACGGCTGTTCTTTGACAGAAAAAGGTGTAGAGTACGCCGAATTCTTAAACAGGCGGCACGGACTTATAGTATGTATGCTTGCAGGTATGGGGATGGATGCAAAAACCGCATGCGAAGCCGCACGAAGATTCGAATATTTTGTCACGAAAAATGTTGTGGATTTGCTGTGCATGAATCTTTCCCACCCTGATCACAGTCCATGTGGAATACAGATGAGTCATGATACCTGCTGCTGCTGTCCGGCAGGTCGATGAAATGAACTTAATGAAGCATGTATTTACTCTCATATTACTCATTATCTTGCTTGTGATTTTCACAGGATGCGTAGAGGTTCCACAAACAGAAAAAGAAATTAACAAGAGGATAGGTGTAGTTGTTAGCATACTTCCTCAGGCTGAATTTGTTGAGAAGGTGGGTGGGGATAAAGTACAGGTAGTAGTGATGGTTCCTCCTGAAGCATCTCCGCACACCTATGAACCAACACCTTCCCAGCTAAAAGAGGTTAGCAAAGCAAAAATGTACGCTAAGGTAGGTTCAGGAGTTGAATTCGAATTGGCATGGATGGATAAAATAATTTCTGTTAATAAAGGCATGCTGGTTATCGATTGTTCAAAGAGAATGGAACTTATAGAGGGAGAGCATGATGGGGAACCTCACGAACACAAAGAAGAACATGAACATCATGGAGTGGATCCACATATATGGCTTTCTCCCAAGAATGCAAAGATAATGGTCGAAAACATATATCAAGGTTTGATTCAGATAGACCCTGCCAATCAGGAATATTATGCAAGAAATAAGGAAAAATACCTGCAAGAGTTAGACGAATTAGATAATGAAATTACCCAGGCACTTTCTGGGAAGAAGAATAGAAAAATCATGGTGTATCATCCTGCATGGGCATACTTTGCAAGAGATTATGGATTAGAGCAAATACCGATTGAAGGAGAAGGCAAGGAGCCAACTCCGCAAGGAATTGCTAATTTAATAAAACAGGCAAAGGAGAATAACATAACTGTAATCTTTGCATCGCCTCAATTCAGCACAAAAAGCGCAGAGGTTGTAGCTAAAGAAATTGATGGAGAAGTTGTTCTGATAAGTCCTTTGGAAAAGAGCTATTTGGAAAATATGCGTAAAGTTGCCGAAGCTTTTGCGAAGGTTTAGAGTAAAGCTGATATGATGAATGAAGAAATTGTCAGCTTACAAGATGTATCAGTTCACTTAAATAGCATTCCTGTTCTTGAAGAGATCAATCTCTCTATAAAGCAAAATGATTTTCTTGCCATTATAGGTCCAAATGGTGGTGGAAAGACTACATTACTAAAAGTTATTCTTGGACTGGTCAAGCCAAATAGAGGGAAAATTGAGCTTTTTGGAAAAACTCCAGAAGAAGGAAGAAAATTGATCGGATATCTCCCTCAACATACTTTCTTTGATTTAAATTTTCCAATAAATGTTTTTGATGCAGTTCTTATGGGAAGATACAATAGAGTATTCAAAAACTATTCTGAGAACGATAAAGAAACTGCTGCAAATGCTCTGGAAACTGTCGGAATGCTCGAATTCGAAGACAGACAGATAGGTAAGCTATCAGGTGGGCAGTTGCAAAGAGTTTTTGTAGCAAGAGCAATCGTAAGAGAACCAAAATTGCTTCTGCTTGATGAACCAATGGCAAGTATTGATCCAGAGATGCAAAAATCATTCTATGAATTACTTTTAGAGCTTAAGAAAAAGATGGCAATAGTTATAGTAACCCATGATATTGGCGTTGTTTCCACGCATGTAGAGATGATTGCTTGTTTAAATCGCAGGTTATTTTATCACGGTCCGGTAGAAGAAGGATTGAAGAAGCTTGAGGAAGTATACAAATGTCCAGTAGAACTGATAGCCCATGGAGTTCCACACAGGGTATTGGGGGGGCACAGGAAAAAATGATGGAAATTCTTCAGTATGAATTTATGAGAAATGCTTTGATGGCTGCTGTTTTAGCAAGTATAGCCTGCGGAATTGTTGGTACATATGTTGTTATAAAAAGAATGGTCTTTATTAGTGGCGGGATTTCTCATGCCGCATTTGGAGGAATTGGTTTAGGCTATTTGCTTGGAATAAATCCTATTCTGGCTGCCATCCCCTTCAGCATACTGTCTGCACTTGGTATCGGAACTATCAGTAAAAAAACAAAAGTAAGTGAAGATGCGGCTATTGGAATATCGTGGACAGTTGGTATGGCATTAGGAATCATTTTTATTGGTCTAAGCCCTGGCTATGCCCCTGATTTATTCAGTTATTTATTTGGAAGTATTCTTACAGTTCCTTCTTCTGACTTGATTATGATGCTATTGTTAGATGTGGTGATTATTTTGACTGTGTTTTTATTCTACAGGGAATTTACAGCAATGTCTTTTGATGAAGAATTTTCAAAGGTGGTGGGAGTTCCGACTCAAAGTTTGTACTTATTGCTCTTATGTTTAGTTGCTTTGAGTGTTGTTGTTCTAATAAGGGTTGTAGGGGTTATTCTCGTTATAGCCCTGCTAACAATTCCTGCAACTATATGCAGGCAGTTTACTTATAACATAAAAAAATTAATGCTCCTTTCAATGTTTACTGGAATTATTCTAACTGTAACAGGTTTATGGCTCTCTTATGTATTTGATTTGGCTTCTGGTGCAACTATTGTTTTAGTTTTAGGGGCGGCTTTTCTTTTAACTTCTTTCGTTAAACATTTACTGCCAGCGTGGTTACAGGCGCCTGCGAGTGTTGAGTAAAGACACATAATATTAGCTTTTTCGGTTGGATATTTTCCCCATTTTATCCGGAGCATCCGCTAAAATAATGTCATAGAAGGGTTGTCAAATCACTTTCTTATTGAGGGCTGTATACCTGCTTATGGTGCTCTAAAGCCCATAGTATCCGGATCATTTTCTTACTTGTAGAATGTATCCTTACAAAGCGGTGTTTCCCTTTTACTTTCAATTTGTTCATCCGAAATTTATAAATCACACTAAATTAATTTGTGGCGCCTCTGCAAAACCCAAGGCGCTGCCGTATTACTTTGCGCGCCAGCGATGTACTGGAGAATTTAACAACGAACTCACAGCAAACTCAATACGAACTCACGATAACCAGAGTTAGTACAAGTTCGTACCAGTTCGGTGTTGATTTTGAATAAGCCAGAGCTTCTTATATGAAATTTTTTGGTATTTGAGCATTTAATAGGGTTTATTTTAGATTTTTAAGCTATGCTATTAAGTTTGCCTGAGGCTCAGATTTCTTCTGAATTTATTTTTAAGATTTGTTCGAATATCTTTATAACAAAATCTCTGCAGGATGATTTCACGAATATCATACATTTCCCTGTCACTATAATCTGTTTGTGGAGGTGGGATCTCAAGATGCACTCTAGAAAGGGTTCTTGCATCTCTCTTATCTGTTTTACTTTTTCTGATGTTCTTTCTTGATATGTCCTTCACCTGTTTAGGCTGGTAGATATTG
>JAHIHJ010000033.1 GCA_018899795.1 Methanobacteriota archaeon | reverse complement strand
GAAAAAGTAAGTATTTCAGGAAATCTATGTTCCGATTTGATGAAGAAAATGATTGTTACTATTGCCCTGCTGGCATCACGGTGCCGTTTAAAAGGGTTCAGAAAAGAGGTGTTGGCGTGGGAGAATAACAGAAATAACAAAAATGCAAAAGTTAAATGGCAATTTACAACCGATGATGCGAGGATAAAATTATCCCGACTTTATCCGACTTTTGAGGCATGACGTGACACTAGATTACATATTTCATATAATGAAATGGTTGTTATTGCAGACGAACATATCATTTGAAGGAAATTTTTTGATTGTGAACGAAAGTAAGGTACGGGTCATAAAATTAAATGATATTATATAAAAATATCAATGCGGTTTTAGATTTTCAAAATGCATAGCCTTGAAACAATAAGATCTCCCCAAATTAAAACCACTCTTCAGCCCCCACCATCCGACCCGTTCATACACCCCTCCCCCCAGCCATAAACCCCACGTTCCCCCCTCTGCAAATAAAAAAAGCCCATCCCATCAACGTGGGCAACCAACCTGACCGCGATCGCGAACAGGGGACGCGGGGGAGATTATTCAGGATGATGTTTCGGCTTCTCTGGATTATTGCAGTGCCGGAAACGTATCGGCGCCAGGATTTTAATATATAAATAGTGATAAATGTGCGGAGCTTTCATTTCACGAACAAATCCTCATTCTTTCAAAGGATATAATTCTAAAACATCTTGTGTCGAAAGCACCCTGATACGCTCTCCAAATTTTTTCTGTCTGAAATGTTTTATATTATGGGTCCATATCCCCTCATTATCGATTGATAAAGCAAGCGCTATAACTGGCGCATCATCTATATCATCCGTAAGTTTTTCCGCAGCAGTTATATATGGATCGTAAACCTCTTGAAAAACAGGCATAACGAACAGCCTCTTGACATCATCCACGATCTCAAGCAATTCCCTATCCTGAAGCTTTTTTTTGTTCCAGCGAAACCTGTGCTCCCATAACTCTTCAAAGCAGTGCTCTGGAGACATGAACACATCATGATTGTCAGCTATGATCCGGCGGGTTATGCCATCCGTAAGAAGAAATGCAAGCAAAACATTTGTATCAATAATTATCATCTATTTCTTCTCATGGCGCCACTTGTCTATCATCTCTGAGATGTCTTTATCTTCCAACCCTTTTATTTCCAGCTTTTTGAGTTTGCGAAGAACTTTTTCCCTTTCTCTATCACCCAGAAAATCTCTGATCGCTGCCCTGAACCACTCATTTCTTGTCTTGAATCCAGATATTTTCAAGCTTTCATCAAGGTCTTTAAGTATTTTCTTATCCAATCTGAATATTATCTGAGTTTCTGCCATAACAATATGATATCATTTTGATATCATATTAAGTTTTCGGAGAATTAACTCCATAAAGATTCCCTTAAATTCGACCTCCCTCCCGCCACCCCATCAGCCAGCCCGCCCAAACTTCACTCCCCCGCCCCCCAGCCATAAACCCCACGTCCCCCCTCTGCAAATAAAAAAGCCCATCCCATCGACGCACGCAAGCAACCGGCACACGATCGCAAACAGGGGACGCGGGGGAGGGATGATTATTCAGGATGATATTTTGGTTTTACCTGGAATATTGCTGCGGCGGGACGTATCGGCGCCAAGAAATTAATATTTAAACAGTTATAAATACCTGCAAAATTTCAATATGATTTCACTGTCATTAGGATAATCAGGAAATCTATCACCACGTTTCGAATTTCAGGTTCTCTACTTCACTAAAATGATCATCGCGTGATATCACAGTCAGACCATGCTGATATGCGACAGCCGCTATCCATATATCATTTTCTGGAATGGGTTTCCCTTTTTCCAGCAGTCGCTTTTTTATCAAGCCATAGAAGCTTGCAGTATCAGTATCGCATGGCAGAACAGCACTGCATGAAGCAAATTCCTCTAATCTTGACAGATTCTTCTTAATATGTTTGGACTTATGAGCGCCAAAGTATAATTCTCCCAGAACAGTGCTGGATATAAAAACTTCATCCGCATGCTCCAACCGATTTTTAACAGAAGGATCATCTCCAAAGAGAGCGATTATTATGTTAGTATCAAGCAGAAATCTACCACTCATTCATATCCACTCGTTCACAACCAGATTCAATAGCTTCACTCATAGCCTTGATATCTTCAGTTTCCATTATACCTGAAAAGTCAAGGAGCCGCTTACCTTGAACACCTTTTGGAAAAGATCTACCTAATGCATGGGCAAAATCTAGTACTTGACGCTGAAGTTCAAGTGGTAGCTGATCGAGTTCTCTTGCGATGTCCTGCTTAATTGTTGAAACTTCTGTCATATACTGAAGATATGTTACGGTTGTCTTATAATTTTCCTTAGATTATTTGACTAACCATCAGATATCCCGAAATTCCATCCTCCCGCCCCCTGACCATAAGCCCCAGTCCCCTTCCCGCAAATAAAAAAAGCCCATCCCATCAACGCGGGCAAGCACCCAGACAGCGATCGCGAACAGGGGACGTGGGGGGAATATTATTTCAGGCTGATATTTTGGTTTTGCCTGGAATATTGCTGCGCCTGGAACGTATCGGCGCCAGGGATTAATATTTAAAGAGTGATAAAATTATGAATTGTCGAACAACCTGTTCAGCCCTGAGTAGTTTACAATACTTAATTGGAAATTAGAAAATCCTCCCATTTCCATTGATGATTCTTTAAATTCTCAATCATTGCGGATCTAGCACTTTTTGTCAACCGATCCATAAAATTCCAATAGAATTGAAACAATTCGAAGGAATTTATATTTTCGATATCTGTAGTCTCGATT
>JAHIHJ010000290.1 GCA_018899795.1 Methanobacteriota archaeon | reverse complement strand
TATTACTTCATTTATATTTTGATTTTCTTGAAATCTTCGATATCCTGGGACAGACGGAACAATTCATCGCCTGTTATGGTAACTCTATCTCTAAGGTCATTAAGTTCTTTTCTCAACTGTTTTAGCCTGATATTCATCAGGAACATGATGAAGAAAGATATCATCAATAAGGCTATCAAGCCTATAGTCAACGTATCCAATGCCATTTTATTTCCCTCCAAATACCGATCGTGCAAGCCGGTCAACGAAACTTTCAGTTTCTTCTTTCGCACCGTTTTCCTTGAATGCTTCTCCTGCAAGCAATGCGGCAACCCTGCTGAAAGCGATCGCTGCCGGAGATTTCGGAGCCCGAATTACGATCGGCACCTTAAATGCCGCAGAACGCCTGACATTTGCATCTTCAGGTATCATTTCAAGTACCTTAACACCCAGAAGTTCTGAAACTTTATTGCGGTTGATCTCGGTTTTCTCAAGCTCAGCGCGGTTTAGGATGACGCCTTCAACCGATCTTCCGAGCATTTCGGTAAGGGCTTTTGTTTTCAGCGCATCTGCCATAGAAGAAAGTTCAGGATTGACAACGAGAATTACCTTGTCTGCCACAGCAAGGGGTATCACACCGTCCTTGCTTATGCCAGCCGGCGCATCTATCAAAACAAAATCCATTCCTTCAACAAGGGCAGTCATGACCTCTCTTAATTTTTCCGGGTTTGAGTTCTGAAATCCTTTCAACGATAAGCCGCTCGGAACTACCTTGAGACCCCCGGGACCATCGTATACAGCATCCTTTATCAGTGCCGTGCCTGCCAGTACTTCGTGAAGCGTTATTTTACATCTCTCCAGACCAAGCAAAAGACCCAGGTTCGCCATACCAATATCCGCATCCAGGATCACTGTTTTTTTACCCAGCATTGCCAGTGCAGTGCCAATATTAAGCGTTGCAGTGGTTTTACCTGTTCCACCTTTACCAGAAGCGATTGTATATACACGTGCTGTCATATTTATTCCTTCGACCTCTATATGAATGCCAAAATAGGCGTTTTGTTTTAGTATATATATAGTTTAAAGGTTTATAACCTTATTTGATACTTATAATCATAATCATAACATAAAGATTTGCATTGTTTTTCTACAATTTTTTTTGGATATCTTAAGACATCTACACATTCTCGTTCTGGTATACTCCCGAATATCCATCTTGAACTTCCTCACCCAGCCTGAAGAACAGAAGTTGGAGGACTCTTGCGTTTTTCTTTAGCCTGAACCCGTTCTCATTGAAAACTACAAGCAAGCTCTCGCTCCTGCCGCTGTAACCCGCGTCCCAGACCGCAGTTTCAACCGTCGCGCCGCACCGCAGCAGGCTTGAGCGCGGTTTTGCTATGGCGGCGATGTTTTTAGGGATGTTAACGATCTCGTTGAACATTATCTTGTAACTGCCTTTGGGTAGATGGAGCCACCCTTCATGGTCAAAGTCCATGTTCTTCGTTGAGGGAAGTTTCCGCTCGGCATTATCGAATGCGATAGCCCCTGAGCCTTCATGAACCTCAACGCGCGCAAGCGTCAGTTCTATGCCGTTGGGCTGTATCTGTATCTCAGGGTCGATCATCTGTTCGACAAGCGGCGGTTCTTTATTGACAAGAGAAACGAGTTCTTCGTGGGAAAGCATAAGAGCAAAATTGGGGCAGGATATGATAAATATTGTCAGTAAATATTGTCAGTAAATAACAGATTGTTTTCACCCCCGGAATAATTTTCCGTAATAATAAAATGCTAAAATTATGCCCGCAGGATATGGGTATCCTTAAATGATATCAGGAACAAATACAGGAATATGATCCATATCCTTGAAAATATCGATAAGTGGACGTGCGAATATAAGAAATGCGGGGCGAAATGCTGCACCCCAGGTATCCAGCTTACTGTGGCTGATATTAAAAGGATAAAATCGCTTGGATACCTGATTGATGATTTTCTTGAATTTGATGAAACAGACAAGGTCTTCAGGATAAAAGCTAAAGAGGGCAGGTGCTATTTCCTGGGGAAAAAACTCGAGTGCACGATAAGGGATAACGAGCCGATCGTATGCCGCCTGCTGCCTTTCAGGATCACTGAGGTATCGTATTCGGACGAGCCCATAATGCGTCTCAAACCCGTGGTTGACTGCCCCGGCGAAGGTCAGGGGAAAAAATTAGATAAAAAGAAGATCGAAGAAGATGCGACCCTGTTCCTGCATGAGAACCAGAAGCTTATCAGGGACATTAAGAAGAAGGGTAAAAAAGGGATACTTGAAGAACTCTAATCAAAGGATTCGCGCTGGTCAAGGATATAGTTGATTATACCCACGCAGGCTGACGCAAGATATGCCCTGCTGCCTATTGAAACCTTTTTTCCATATCTCAATATGAACTCTTCGTCCTTTTTAGGAAGCCCAACCTGATCGCCCAGCACGAACACAGGAGATTCTCCAAGGTCGATCGTCCTTATGCTTTCTCCGGATTCTTCCAGCACAAAGATGTTGCTTTTCTCTTTTACAAGATGCTGCAGGCTGTTCTTTCTGACGCTAATGCCTGGATGGCTTTTTCCGGAGAGTGCGTTCCTGATGAGTCCTTCCCATGTGCGTTCATCCACATGAACATCCCTGAGCGTTGCCCCGTCAACAACAAGTTCCAGCGGAGGCGCCGGGGGTCCCCCGAGGATGGCATGGAATGTTACATCCCTCCTGAGGGCATGCGATGCGAAAATCGACATCAATATGCACTGGTAGACCACATCCAGTCTCCCCGCTTCCCTGAGGCTGTTAAAGCGCCCGTCTGTTCTTCCTGTCCTTGAGTATAGGATGAATTCCCGCATGAGCGTTATTGATAGGAGAGCCTGTTTAAGTAGGTTACTGGCATTTTTCGAGACGTTTTAATTTTTATAGAAGGGCGCAAAGACGCAAGGTAGAGCATTTAAATCTTTGCGTCCTTTGCGTTCTTTGCGGTGAAATTTCAAATGTTGCTCCATCAGGTTTGTGGATAATAAAGTAAATCATGCCACAAAGCGGGATTGGGATAATCGACCACAGGGCACACAGAGAGCACAGAGATTTGCCGCTATTCTCTGTGTCCTCTGTGATCTCTGTGGTTTTTCAAACCAGAAATTAATAAAAAACCCACAATTTTAACAGCAAAGCTTTTATTAAGTATATCCATTTAGAAGGTCGAATTGATATGTTAGACATTGCGATCCCCAAAGGCAGCCTTGAAGAACAGACCCTTCTCCTGTTCAAGCAGGCTGACCTTGAGATAAGAAAGACAGACCGTGAATACAATCCCACGATAAAAGACCCGAGAATAAAGAAAGTCAAGATACTGCGCCCGCAAGAGATACCAAAATACGTGGAAGAGGGGTATTTCGATCTTGGTATTTCAGGTAAGGACTGGGTAATGGAATCAGGTTCTGATGTTGTTGAAGTCTCTGATATGATATATAGCAAACAGGGAGAAGGTACTGTCAAGATAGTAGTGGCTGTGCCCAACGAACAGCCTGTGAAGTCAGCAAAGGACATTAAACCCGGAAGCAGGGTCTCGACTGAATACCCTAAACTCACTAAGAAGTTCTTTGATGACCTGGGTATACCTGTTGATATACGCTACTCATATGGAGCTACTGAGGCAAAGGTGCCCGAACTTGTTGATGTAATAGTTGATCTGACCGAAACTGGCTCAACACTGCGGAAAAACGGTCTTAAGATAGTCGATATCATACTTGAATCCACGACAAAGCTCATTGCGAATAAGAAATCCTGGAATGACCCTGTAAAGAGAAAAGAGATAGAGGAAATAAAGATCCTCCTGCAGGCTGTGCTTGAGGCGCGCGGCAAAGTGTTTATCGTGATGAACGTGCCTGAGGATAAGCTGGATGCTGTCGTTAACGATCTTCCTGCTATGAAGAGACCCACGGTGTCAAAACTGTATAAATCTGATTATTATGCTGTGGAGACCGTGGTGAGCAAGAGCGAGATAAATACGCTGATACCTAAGCTTAAAGCGCTTGGGGCAGAAGATATACTTGAGATGGATATTACCAAGATAGTGCATTGAAAGAATAGTTCATATCATGATTACTTTCGCCCTGGTTGCCGCGAATTTATATATGCAGATGAACCTGCGAAAGACATGATGGATAGTTTTCCGCTAATCATATGAAAATTAAACTTGATCGATTGTTATGCGGAAAACATAATATAAACAGTATAAGGACGCGGCGCAATTTAGCGCATGCACGAATTATTATGTTCAGCTTTTGAAAAATTTAGCCGCAGATGAACGCAGATAAACGCAGATTTAATGCTACGGTTTTTGAAAATCTATTGCAATATGGCTATCCTCTAAAATAATAACACCAAAATCATAAAATCCCACGCGCCGATATGTTGTCGAAGCAATCACACATGAGAAACTCAGAAACAGGAAGAGCGCAAAATCCCACTAACCGATAAGATGCACTGGATTTGATGCAGCAAATCCGCGTTCATCTGCGTTTATCTGCGGTTCCATTTATTCAGACCCCATAGCAATCAATAGAATCTTTTTCCGAAGCCACCATTGTATTTTATTCAGGCAATACAAATCTGCATTTTTCAGAAGTTTGGCGG
>JAHIHJ010000289.1 GCA_018899795.1 Methanobacteriota archaeon | reverse complement strand
CGTATTTGTATCGCTCGGGCTTCTTGAATTGTTAAGCGATGATGAATTAAAAGCAGTCCTTGCGCATGAAGCCTGGCATATCAGGAATAACGGACGGACGCCGTTCCTGAAGCAGCTGGCAATAATGACGTTCTCTTCAACAGGGAGAGGGGAACTTGAAGACCTCGCGGACCGTTTCGCGGAAGAGTTGACAGGGAGTGAGGCTCTCTCATCAGCGCGGCGCAAGGTTGATAAAGTATTTATTTGAGTTGTTTATTAAGAATGAAAAAGAAATGAATAAAGGTGATAGAATATGTGGCTTAAATTGAGATTATATCTGGTAATGACCTTATTGTTCGGTATAATATACGGTCTTCTGGTAGTTGTAGCGAATATGTTCAATATGGGGGGAACTCTTTGGTTTTACGCCATACTGGCTTCTGTAATGATGTTCATCCAGTACATGATAGGACCGAAAATGGTTGAATGGTCAATGCATGTGAAATATGTGACCGAAGCACAGGCTCCCGCTCTGCATAAGATGGTAACTGAACTTGCCAGGAACGCAAAGATTCCCAAACCCAGGATCGGCATCGCGGCAATCAACATCCCCAACGCTTTCGCGTTTGGCAGATGGGCGAGCGATGGACGTGTTTGTGTCACAGAAGGGATAATGAACCTGCTTGACGAAAAAGAACTCAGGGCAGTTATGGCGCACGAGATATCGCATCTCAAGAACAGGGATGTTGTTGTCATAACGATGATATCAGTTATCCCGATGATATGCTGGTATATTGCATGGAGCTTCATGTTCTCAGGCGGAAGGGACAGGGGCAACCAGGTAGTCATCGGGATAGCGGCTATGGTGATATATTTCATATCAAACCTTCTTGTCCTGTACGTTTCAAGGATACGGGAATATTATGCTGATGAGGGCGCGGTCAATCTTGGGAGCTCCCCGCACCACATGGCATCTGCCCTGTACAAACTTGTGTACGGCAGCGCGCGGTTATCAAAGGATTCAATTAAACAGGTTGAAGGTATGAAAGCATTCTTCGCAAGTGACCCATCACGCGCAGCATATGAGATAAAGGAACTCTCACAGCTTGACATGGACAGGAGCGGAACGATCGACCAGAACGAACTTATGGCGCTTCGCACAAGACCAATTAAGGTCAGCGGGACAGATAAATTCATGGAAATGTTCAGCACACATCCCAACATGCTAAGGCGCATCCAGCGGCTTTCCTCCCTCAAAGAGAGAGCCGCTTATTAACTATTTTTTTTAATTTTTTCAGTTTCCATTTTCCTTTTGTATCCAAAATCTTAAAAACTGAAACAAACTCTGAAAACTATAGGTTTGTATATATTAATTGGAGTACATCAGGAAATTGAGGATACTAGAGGCAATGTTGAAGATGATCCGAGTATCATTCTTCAATAAACAGATGGAGACGAGAATAATGTTAAAAACTTCTGAAGAAAGAGTCAGATTATTAAGAAATGGAATCGAACGTAAAAAAATAGAAGAGCTTTATATTCAGTATAACAGATTAAAGATCATAAAAAGTCCCATACTTTTCGATTTCATAGAAACCCCTTTGCAGGAAAGTCCAAATTCTCCGGAAACCCCGGCGATAAAATTAAAACAGACATGTCAAACAGACGGAGATATGATCTCGATGAGCGTCCTCGCCGATGCTTCGTGATCATAGGTATCTGTCAACCTGACGCGCTTACCGCAACGTTTAAATCCCAGCCAGATTAAGCTTGATGAGGGAATAAATGGACGTTTCAGAAGCAATCCGGAAAAGGTGCAGTATCAGGCAGTTCAAGGACGGGAACGGGATAATCCCTGATGACAAAATTCGCAGGATACTTGAGGCTGCAAGATGGGCTCCCAGCCCTTTTAACATACAGCCCTGGGAATTTATAATAATCAAAAACAAAGAGACACTAAAGGCAATATCGAAATATGCGCGGTACTCGGGCTACCTCTCTGAAGCTCCGCTTGCCATCGCAGTGATCGTGCCCCCCGCAAATCCTAAATTTTCCTGGGTGGAAAGCATAGGTGAGCTCAAATTCGCAGCAGCTATGGCAGTGCAGAACATGATGAAAATCTCAGGAAAAAGATCGAGGACGCGATATCCTATGAAAAGTATGGAACAAAGGTGGTAAAATGAACGATAAAGAGGATGTAAAACCCGACAGGATCCTTGACTGCATCGGGCTCTTCTGCCCCATACCCATTTTCAACACCACGCAGGAAATGGAAAATATAGAGACCGGGCATGTCCTTGAGATGGTCACGGACGACCCTGCGGCTGTGCAGGATATTCCAAGATGGGCAAAGAGGGCGGGGCACCAGTTCCTGAAGCTGTGGAAGGAAGGCGAGCATTACCATTTCCTGATTCGGAAAGGGAACGGTTAGCCGCACAATATGAAATAATAAAATAATAAGAAATTAAAAAAAAATTAAAAAATAAGAAAAATATTAAATTATTTAATTTAATATCTTTATTTTGTCTTCTTTGCCTTTGTTACTTTCTTGGTTTTCTTTGCTTTGATCATTTTTTTTGCCATTAATTCACCTCAGTAATTAATTAATATAAATGTTTATAATATATATACGTATGTGTAGAAATTGCATTAAACTTTGATTTTCAGGGTAGCATGCATAATATCTAAATTAGAGTAATAATTAAAGTTTTTTTAGATAAATATCTGTGAATCACTGTGTTTAACCAAAAATACGTTGCCCTTTGTTTCAACTGGAGATTGAATCTGGGGAATTTGAAGTGTTTTCAGGTAATTCTAAGAATCAGGTAATCTTTATTATACTAAAACGATGGAGAAAGGTTATATTTTTAAAATATTTGTGTTAATAGAGTATTTACCAATTATAACCATGTATGACCTTTATTTCAAGTGAATACTTTATATACTATAAAAACAATAGGGTT
>JAHIHJ010000032.1 GCA_018899795.1 Methanobacteriota archaeon | reverse complement strand
ATTTCTTCTTCATGACTTTGCGCTCCCCACGATTTCGCCAAGAAGTCCTCCTGTTTCCTTCTCCAGAGCCATGATGTCAGCACTAATTTCCGCTAACGTGCGCAGCGGTTGTGGCTTGTAAAAGTAGCGTGTAAAGGATATTTCATAGCCGATCTTTGTTTCCTCTTCATCGATCCATGCGTCTGGCACATGGGGCAGCACCTCGCGGCGGAAGAAGGCTTCGATGCCGCCATCTTCCAGAAGTGGAACCTGTTCAGAGTCGCGCAAATCGCTGTCTGGCTCATACTCAACCACGCAGGGTTTGCCATCCATCGTAATCGGAAAGCGTCCATGCAGCGGGTCAACTTCCATCTTTCCGTGTTTATGAATTTTTTTGATCACCGGCGCTGCTGTTTCATCCTTCTCTGCAAGCGCACTTTGCAGCAGTTTCAGTCGTTTTGCATTGAGCTTCAAGCCGTTCTTATCAGCGGCTTTTTCTACCTCAGCCATGAATTTATTGAAGTCAGTGTGCGGGCCATGACCAACAGTGTCAGCAAGGAGGTCAGTAAGGTTTGCAAGCGGCTCTTCTTTCGCCTCGGCGCAGGCTTTCTTAAAGCGGGCGCGGGTGGCGGCGGTGAATTCAACCTTCAAACGAAGAGGGCGCTCTACAGAAATCTTCCAGTATCCGAGAGCTGCATTCGGGAAAATCTTCGACTGCTCGTTTTCCTCGAAGGCTGAGAAAGAGGCCATTATGCGCTGGATATCGTCCGCTGAGAGTTCGCAGTTCTTCTTACCAAGGTTCTTGCGCAGAGGTTTGAACCAGGAAGTAGCATCAATAAGTTGCACCTTACCCTTACGTCGTTCCTGCTTGCGGTTGGAGAGCACCCAGATGTAAGTGGCAATACCAGTGTTATAGAACATATTGAGCGACAGGGCGATAATCGCCTCCAGCCAGTCGTTCTCAATGATCCATCGCCTGATGTTGCTTTCACCCTGTCCTGCATCGCCTGTGAATAGTGATGATCCATTGTGGACCTCAGCAATACGGCTGCCAAGCGGTGTATTGTGTTTCATCTTGGAGAGTTTATTCACAAGAAACATGAGTTGTCCATCGCTGGATCGGGTGATGAGGCTGAATTCTGGATCACCTGCGTGTTCGATTATGTAACGTGGATCGCGCATTTCAGCCTTGCCCCCCATACGCTCAAGGTCGGTTTTCCAGCTCTTACCATAGGGTGGATTTGAGAGCATAAAATCGAACTCACGCGAAGGAAAAGCGTCTTGAGATAGCGTTGACCCATAAGCGATATTCTCACCCTCTTCACCTTCACCTTTGATCAAAATATCTGCCTTGCATATAGCATAGGTTTCAGGTTGACTTTCCTGGCCAAATAGGTGAATAGAGATTTCCTTGCCATGTTTACGAGCCACATCGCGCAAACGTTCTTCCGCTACAGTGAGCATGCCACCAGTACCGCCAGTTCCGTCGTATACAAGATATGTGCCGGACTCGATCTTGTCAGCGATGGGCAGAATTATGAGGTCTGCCATCAGTTTTATGACGTCGCGCGGTGTAAAGTGCTCTCCTGCCTCTTCATTATTCTCCTCATTAAAGCGCCGGATAAGTTCTTCGAAGATAGTACCCATTGCATGGTTATCAAGCCCTGGGAGCCTTTCTGTGCCATCAGGGCTCAACACGGGCTGGGGGCCGAGATTGATCGAATGATTGAGGAACTTCTCGATCACGTTACTGAGTATGTCGGCATCGACCATAGTAGGTATCTGGTTACGGAACTTGAATTTATCGAGGATTTCCTGGACATTTGGCGAGAAACCATCAAGGTAAGCCTCGAAGTCCGCCTTTAGTTGTTGTGTCTTTGCGCGGGTAGTCAAGTCACGGAGAGTGAAAGATGAAGTGTTGTAGAATGCCTGACCCGAGGCCTGCCGTAGGGCTGCATCTTGATTGGTGATCTTGGCAGCGTCAAGAGTCTTCTTCATGTCCAGTACAGCCTGTTTTGTTGGCTCCAGTACAGCGTCAAGGCGGCGTATGACGACCATGGGCAGAATTACATCTCTATACTTGCCGCGTTTAATGATATCCCGGAGAACGTCGTCGGCAATGCCCCAGATGAAGTTCGCGATCCAGTTCAGGTCACCGTTGCTCATAAATGCACCTCATTCCTATTCTCTTATCGACTTACCATAATTCACCGTCTCCAAGACATTTCAATTTTTCTAAATGGTTGTGCATGATATTAATTAGTTTGTTTTTAGTTTAAGGATGTGGTTTAGTTTCTGGAGTGACTTACCGGAAGGAAAATAATTCATGCAAAGTATTTTTATTCCAGACGTATTCCTTTAACCAACCTAAAACGGTGGTATATCTTTGTTAGACTCACTCCTCTCAACCCTAAAACCCCGCCAGCTTGAATCCATAAAGCACACCCAAGCCCCCCAATTGATCCTCGCAGGCACAGGCAAGACCACGACCATCACAGCGAAGATCGCGCACATGGTTGAATGCGGTATCTTCGATAAGGGCAGGGTCGGAGCGATGCGCTTTGTGGCTGTTCGGGGGCATATTGTGCGCCGGGATATAAATATACACAAAGTGATAAATATGTGGAGCTTCTCTCAGAACATAGATTACCGTGTGCTGCGTCGCTGAAAATATGCAGTAAATCTGCGTTCATCTGCGTTTATCTGCGGTTTTGTTTCTCATGGATATTTCGGTTATTTTCGAACTTCACTATAGAAGCATCAATTCCACATCTCCCCGCGGAGTATGGAATCTGTCTTATCGCTGGTACTGTGGTATTTTTTCTGGATCCTCACAAGGTATCCATTCCCCGTCATTTCGGGTTCTTCAAATATGGCGTCCACTCCAAGAAGCATGAGGTGCTCCTGGAACTCATGAGCGGTCTTGAGGTTCTTTACCCTTATCTGCACAGTCTCGGTAATGCGTCCCCCAGTCTTTTTATTCCTTATTGTCCTGATCATAGGCAGCAGGATGCTCTCACCGAACATGCGGCATCTCTCTTCCAGTTCTTCTTCAGTTTCATTCCATTCAACAGCCTGGAACGCCTCCCTGCACACACGCGGGAAAAAAAAGTCCCTTCCATAGTCATTGTAAAATTCAAAAGCATATCTCAGGTCTGCGCAATTGCTCCTCGAACTTGTGTATTTTACAGGTGGGATCACCATTTCCGGGTCTTTTATAACCACACCTTCATTGAGCGATTTCCCGAAACCTTTGATGACTCCTTCTATCTCAATATGCGCTTTCTCAACGTCATATTCCCCGAAAAGCCTCACTGAACGAAGTCCGTATTCATCCACAAGTTCCCGCCGCTTCATGACTGGCATCGGTTTACCTGTGAGCTTCTCCCTGATATCAAATATAAAGAATTCAAGGGACTCGATATCGTAAATGGATTTAGGGACATAAGGGCTGTCAGGTCCCACCATTTCACCGCAAAGCACAAGGTCGGGATGCTCTAAAAAAAAGTCCCGGCCGATGAGTTCACTGGCTTTCTCAGTGGTGTAAGGACACACAAAACCGCCTCTTGTAAGCCCTGCAAGCTCATCTCCGACAAGCGCAATCCTCACGTTGTAACCGTTCATCTTCTCTTCCACAGCGACATTTTCGCAGGAAGAAAAATGAGCGGAAACACCGGGATAAAGCACCAGTGCGCGCGGTATTTTAGGAAAACCCCTTACAATGTCAAAAGGCTCAGGGAATATACAGGTCCCTCCCTCGATCCCTGATATGGGCTTATCGAACCTGAAAAGGTCATGTTTACCTCTTACATACTGTAATGTTTTTCTCTGTACCGCTCCTGTTATCCTGTGCTCAGGAATATCCAGCAGTGCAGATACTTTTTCAACATCCAGCTTCTCAATAATTTCCGAAGAGACATCCCGTCTCATCCTGTCTCCGTTCCATAACTTCAATCCGCTATTGACTCGTTCATCAAAGCCAGATATTTTATAATAGCTCTCCTGCTGATCACACCCACCATCTCATCCCTGAGATTCAGTACCGGAACACCCCCGATATTTTCTTTTAATATCAATGAAACTACTTCAGAAATGGGGGTATTTGTCCTGACTATTTTCACGTTATGGGTCATAATATCAGCCACGATCAGGTTGCGTATCCTCTCATCCTGATGGTTGTCCGGAACGAGGTTCCTGAAATTCATCATCGCGTTCGCAACATCCCTCTCTGTGATAATACCTGCGATGATCCCGTTTTCGATCACAGGAAGTCTTCCAATATCCCTGTCCAGCATCAAACGGCGTGCGTGCGCCACACGTTCTCCGGGGGTCACTGAAATAGCCTCTTTCATCAGATCGGCAGCATAACCTTTTCCAGCTCTGACATTTTTCATGAGTTCATGAGGCGTCACCCAGCCGTGTATCTTTTTGTTGTCCGTCACTACAAGTATCCCTCCGCTCCTGTCCATCAGAGCCACCGCATCCTTGATATCAGTATCAGGAAGAACCTTTACGAACATATTCGTTGTTGCAGCCGCAACATGCAGCGACGAGGCAGGCAGTGTAGAGGTTTTTCCCGAACCCAGCTTGCGTGCAATGCTTCTCATGGTTATCACACCATGGATATCGTCGCCATTCACAACAAGAAGCCTTCGCGTATCATTTTTGTTCATCAGTTCCATGGCATGCGAAACTGTATCTGATTTGTGCACCTGGAATGGTTCGATCATTATGTCTTTTACTTTCATATTGTTTCACCTCACAATGTCAATATTGCTTTTATTATGTTTTCACCGGTCAATATCCCCATTACCCCGTTACCCACCACAGCCACTCCATTTATCTTTTCTTTCACCATGATCCCTGCGGCAGATGTCGCCAGATCTTCAATGTTAACACTGATCAACGGGCTTGTCATGATATCTTCTGCCACAAGGGGCACATCCTTTATGTACCGATTCTGCTTATTTCCCGCATAGCTCTCTTTGCGCGTCATCTTTATTTCCTTGTGTGGCAGGTCTCCTGTTTTACCTTTCATTTCAGTAAAAGAAAGGTTCGAACTTGTGATTATCCCGACTGGTTTATCGTTATCCTCAAATACAACAGCCCTGTCTGATGAATTCGTCTCAAGTTCGTAAAGGATATGGCTTATGGTATGATGCCTGTGAACTGTAACGGCAGGCTCTATTTTCATATCATTTACTTTCATCTCAAGAGGTAATTTTGAGAAATATCTTATCATGTCCCACTTTGTGACAATTCCTATTACTTCATCCTTATTGTTCACCACGGGTAACCCTCCAATATTGTTTTCGACCATAAGCACAGCGAGTTCTCTGGGAGTCGCATCGGGAAATATTGTTATCAGGCTCTCTGTCATGACATTCCGTATAG
Source organism: Methanobacteriota archaeon (assembly GCA_018899795.1). The sequence continues at coordinate 7,596 of JAHIHJ010000032.1, read as the reverse complement.
GAATACTGTCTATCGGTCTTCGCCGCCACTGCGGTTCAGCCTGGTTGAGCCTCCAGCTGATATCTTTCTTTGTCACTATCCCGATAGGCTTATTGTTCTCTATAAGTACAAGCCTTCCGATCTTGTGACGCAGCATCAGGTTCCTTGCTCTGGCTACGGTTTCCTCAGGCGATACAACATAAACAGGTGAACTCATTATATCTTTGATTTTCATGATCCCTCAATCTGCAATTGCCCTTACAAAGTCTCGTTCAGTTATAATCCCTTTCAATTCCCCATCCTCAAGCACAGGAAGCGAACCCACGTTCTTATCAAGCATTATGCTGGCAGCTTCCCCTATATCCATATCCGACGATGTGAAGATCACATCCCTCTTTATCAGGGTGCGGATAGGCACCTGGAAAGCCTCTTGCGAATTTCCGGTGACAAGACGGTCAAACATCTCTCCGCTGCCCAGGAAGTGAAGGATGTCGGAAGCGGTTATTATCCCGATAAGGACATTGTCCCTGATTATGGGGATCCTCCTGAACCCGTTAGTTACCATTGATCTTGCCGCAGTCCCTACGTTCATATCAGGCGCAGCCGTAATAACGTTCTTGCTCATGTAATCGCTTATGGTCTTCCCGGTCATAACTCCGGATATCAAAAATATGAAATCTCTCTCGGAAACAATAGCCTTTACCTTTTTGTCACCATCGGTTATCGGGATGCCGCCGACATTCTCATCTATCATGATGCGTAAAGCGTCCTTGAGTGAATCTTTTTCGTTCATGGTTACCACGTTCTCTTCCATGATCTCGCTGATACTTCCATTGACAGCGGCAAGCAGGTTTCCTTTGAACCTGTTCTTGATGATAAGGTGTCTTGAGCCTCCGCCCAGGAAATCAACGATATCCATCGAGGTCACTATGCCTTTCAGGCGGTTCGTTCCAGCATCAGCGATAGGAAGTCTTCTGAATTTTTTGCTGAACATTGTTTTTACTGCCCCTACCACAGACATCGTGGGCGGGATAGTAACTACATCTTTTGAAGCTATCGTCATGATGTCGCCCTGATGCTCTGATATCCGGGATTTGAAATCAAGCGGCGCCTGGTTCCTTATATATCCGCCCCGGACTTCTTTTGATACTGCATTACCTTTTTGGTTTTTCATAAAAATACCTTTAAATGAACGCTTTTATTATATCGTTTCTATCCACTATGCCGACAAGAGTCTTACCCTTTACTACAGAGAGCCTTCCCACGTCAAGTTTGATGAATGCCTTTATGGCATCTTTTAAAGATGTATCAGGAGACAGGCTATACGCGGGAGAACTCATCACTTTTTCTACGGAAGGGGACATAGTAGATTTTGTCCCATGCTCATCTTCTCTTTCTATCCTTGCATATCCAGCCCTGATAATATTTCGTCTTGTCACCATCCCAACAAGCTCTCCGCCATTCACGACAGGAAATCCGGAAAAGCCTGTTTCTTTCATATTCAACCACACCTTTGCAATACTGTCCTTTGGAGAACACGATCTTACATCTCTGGTCATTACGTCCTCAATAACTTTATCTGGTATTTTGTCTGGGTTCAGGTTCCTGAAGATATCCACTATGCTAACTATTCCTGCCAGTGTTTTGTCCTGGCTTGATCTGGCAACGGGGACCCGTCCCATATCTACATTCACCATTAATTTTGCAGCATGCATCATTTCCATGTCCGGATAAACTTCAGGGAACCCGGATATAAAACCTCCGACCGTGACATTAGATTTCGTAGAAAAAATGTTCAAAGCATCCTTTTCAGAAATTATGCCGACGATCCGGTCCTTTGAATCCACCACAGGCAGGGTTCTTTTATTAGAGTCCCTTATTATTTGACGTGCATGCGTCATGAAATCAGTCTCATGCAAAAAAACAGGGTTTCTCGTCATTATGTCTTCCACTTTCATAATGAATCCTCCTTTCATCTTGTATCTATTCTGTTTATCGGTACTACGTTTCTGCACAGCTCTCGCATAGCAGTTTTCCATTCACAAGCAGTAGATCATCAGCGTTATCTCCACATTCTTCACAGATGCCCCTGTTAATTCTTTGAGGGGTTTCCATTGTAAAGATCTTTTCTCTGTGCATCTTTATAAGGTCAGAGAAAATGTTACCCATTTCCGCTGAAACTGCTATGAGATCGATATCTGTAACAATACCTATCAGTTTGCCCATGTCCACTACAGGCAAGCGCCGGATCTTCATTTTGACCATCATATGCATGGCCTCCGTGACTCCTTCGCTGGCAGATACGGTTATCAGGGGAGTTGTCATCAGTTCCCTGACTGAAATAGCGCCGGGTTTGAGATTCCTGGTAATTATCTTTCTTACAATATCGCGTTCAGTGACGATCCCTATCGGACGTTTCTGATCTGTGATAATTACACTACCAACATCAAGTTCCAGCATTTTTTGAGCTAACTTAGGGACATCGCTATTAATATCAACTGTTGCGACGTCCCTTGTCATGATATCTTTTACCGGCATCCTGAGTTCCATGTGTATCTCTCCCTTTATTGTAATAATGTTCTTTGAAGTGTTTATATGTTTTGCTGGGTCAATCATCAGGCTTTTTATTAGTTTCTGGTTTGAAAAACCACAGAGATATCTTATTTCGCCTTTTTCCTAATGATCGCCACATCTCCAAGAGTGGTTCCCCTTATGAACCCGCCCCCTCGCTGATCCTTTGAAGATACAATTTCCGTAAGTTTAATATTCAGTTCATTCTCAAGTTTTTTTCTTACAGTGTCTTCCGGCATCAGTTCCTCACGTTCGATCTTCCTGAGCAGGGTTGATTTCTCCATCATTTTTGATGCCAGTTCTTCGATGGTCAAACCTTTCGACTCCCTGGCTTTCCTTATAATATGCGCATAATCCGCAATCATTTCGTCCCCAAGTTTATCAAATGCATCGCGTCTGGGTTTATGGGTAATTATTATCCTCTCCATGGGCATTATCTTTCTGGAGACAGGAGTCCTTTTATCTGATACTGTTCCATATTTGGCGCACTTTATGCATAGATCCAGGACTGTTCCTTCAACAGTCGCTCTTACAGGTGTTCCCTTTATATCCGTACCGCATATTTCGCATTGCATTTCTAACGAAAACTCTATATACCGTCCACGCTTAAATATCATTCGGAGACTAATATGTCTGAGATCCAGGAAAACCGTGACAGCCCGATCGGATTAGGGAATGATGATTTCTCCAGATATCTGATGGACAGGATAAAGATGCTGGAGGAGAGGAACAACCTCCTGAGGGAACAGGCAAACAAGATCGAGCTTGAGAAACGGTTCACTGAGAACCAGAAACTTAAATACGAGAGAGAGATACGCCAGATGAAAAGCGAACTTGACAGGCTCAAAATGACACCTCAGGTCGTTGGAAATGTCGTTGATGTTCTTGATGGTAATAAAATAGTTATCAGAAGCACCACAGGTCCGCAGTTTGTTGTGGGGGCGTCCCAGTTCATAAACAGTTCTGAATTAGTTCCAGGGACAAGGGTTTCATTAAATTACCAGACCCTTGCTGTGACAAGCATACTTCCGTCCTCCCGCGATCCATTCGTGAACGGCATGGAGGTACTGGAAAAACCCGACGCTTCATATTCTGATATAGGCGGACTGGATGGACCGATACGCGAATTGAGAGAAGCCGTGGAATTGCCGCTTACAAGACCTGAAGTATTTGAACGCATAGGCATAGAACCGCCAAAAGGCGTTCTATTATATGGTCCACCCGGGACAGGCAAGACGCTTCTTGCAAAAGCCGCAGCAGGACAGACAAAAGCAACTTTTATAAGGATAGTAGGTTCTGAACTGGTACAGAAATACATCGGAGAAGGTGCAAGGCTTGTGCGCGACCTCTTCAAGATGGCTAAGGAAAAAGCTCCGAGCATCATATTCATTGACGAACTTGATTCCATAGGGGCAAAACGGCTTGAATCAGCAACCTCAGGGGACAGGGAAGTACAGCGTACGCTGATGCAGCTTCTTTCTGAAATGGACGGTTTCAATCCCCGCGGGAATGTCAGGATCATCGCTGCCACAAATAGACCGGATATACTTGATTCGGCGCTGCTTCGACCAGGACGGTTCGACAGGTTCATACAAATCCCGATGCCTGATGTGAAAGCGCGTTTGATGATACTTAAGATCCATTGCAGAAAAATGAAACTTCTGGAAGATGTAAATTTTGAAGAGATCATATCGTTTACGGAAGGAATGAGCGGCTCCGACCTTAGGGCGATATCCATGGAAGCAGGCATGTTCGCTGTCCGGGAGGAACGCCAGGGGGTTGGAAATGATGATTTGCTCAATGCCATAAAAAAGTTGAAAGAGCCCCAAAAAACTCAGACTTTAACTTCTGAAGGAATGTTTGCCTGAGAAACATAATCTATATCTCAGTGATTGTTAATAAGGTGTTATATTTTCTGGAGCATTAATGGAAACAAAAACCCAATCACTTGAAAAAGTTCTTGATGATCTTGGAGCAGTAGGAGGCATTGAACTATCTGCAATAGTTTCCAGGCAGGGACTTCTGATGGTTTCCAGGGAGGGGGATGGAATGCAAAGCAGCGAGGCTTTTGCAGCGCTTACGGCTACGCTGTATATATCGGCTGAATCAACCACCCTGCGACTCAAGGAACAAAAACCAAAGAACATCATCGTCGAAACCGAAGATAAGCACCTCATTACTTATGCTGCCGGACCCGACGCGCTGATAGTTGTCCTGGTTGGAAAAAAAGGTTATGTTGGTCTTGTTCTGAACGAGTTGAAAAAAGCAGCAGAAAAAGTTAAAATGATCATTTGAGACGAATTAACCTGTTTTGCGTTAATTATATATATCGCGTCTACCGTGTTAGTGTGTCACATACTAACACAAGATAGATTACGAAGGTGAATTAATTGTCTGAAATAGGTAAAAAAATACGACTTGAAAGGATCATGGACAGGGAAAGCAGGAATATGGTAATAATCCCTATGGACCACGGTATTTCCATGGGACCTGTAATGGGAATTGTAAACCTTGCTGAAATGGTGAACAGGGTAGCAGATGGCGGGGCGAACGCCGTACTACTGCAGAAAGGCATGGCAAAACACGGTCATCGCGGCTACGGGCGCGATATAGGGCTTATCATACACATGAGCGCTTCGACGTCGCTTGGACCTGACCCCAACGACAAGGTGCAGGTATGCACTGTAGAGGAAGCGATCAAGATGGGTGCAGATGCTGTGAGCGTGCATGTCAATATCGGATCATCGACTGAATCCAAGCAGCTGAAAAAACTTGGCGATGTGGCAGAATTTTGCGATTACTGGGGAATGCCGCTGATCGCGATGATGTACCCGCGCGGCAAGGATATCAAGAACTCAAATGACGCCGAGCTTGTGGCGCATGTTGCGCGCGTAGGCGCAGAACTGGGCGCAGATATCGTAAAAACCAATTTCACAGGCGATATAGATTCGTTCAGGGCTGTGGTTGACGGCTGCCCTGTGCCCGTGGTAATGGCAGGCGGTCCAAAAACCAATACGGATGAGGAATTCCTTGCCATGGTTCGCGCTGCGATAGATGCCGGAGGACGCGGTGTCGCTATAGGCAGGAATGTGTTCCAGCATGAAAACCCCACTGCGATGACCCGCGCCCTGACATTGGTCGTCCATAAAGGAGCAAGCGTTGAGGATGCCATGGAGGCTCTCAAGTGAAAAAAGATAAAACCGTCTGGATAAAGGCAGATGAAGGTACGTGGGAAGAAAATAAACCACGCATCACCACAGGGCTAGAATCAGGCGCGTACTGCGTTGTTGTGAATATTGAAGATATAAAGACCGCAAGGAACCTGGGCAATATCAGGATAGCAGCGCCTGATATTGATGCCGATATCATTCTTGTGGGCAAAGGCGGCGAAGGCGACGGGACCAAGAAACTGCCTGCTGATTTCGAGCATTCAGGCGACATCTTAAAGGCAAGGCGGCTTTCCGGTGAAGGAAAGACAATCGCAGGATATGTTATCATAAAGAACAAGAAATATGAGGAGTTCGCACTTGAACTTGGAAAAGTCTGCGATTACCTTCTCGTAATAGGCACTGACTGGAAAGTTATACCGCTTGAGAACCTGATCGCAGGTTTGCAGAAGCTTGATGTCGAAATAATCGCAGGGGTCCGCAACTCGGAAGAAGCAAAGCTTGCGCTTGAGACGATGGAGCATGGCTCTGACGGTGTCCTTCTTGATACTGACGACCTTTCAGAGATAAAGAAGGTCATGGGTGTCAGGGACAGGTCAGGTATGGAAAAAATACCCCTTGTAAAAGCCCGCGTGACAAAAGTGAAGCAGGTGGGCATGGGCGACCGCGTGTGCGTGGATACCGCATCGCTTATGGTCCTGGGTGAAGGGATGCTGATAGGTTCACAGAGCAACGGTCTTTTCCTGGTGCATTCGGAATCAGAGGAGAGCCCTTACGTGGCAGCCCGTCCTTTCAGGGTGAACGCAGGGGCGGTACATGCTTATATCAGGGTGGGTGAGAAGACCAGATACCTCTCTGAACTGTGCGCTGGAGATGATGTCCTGGTAATAGACTCAGGCGGTCAGACGCGGCCTGCTGTAGTTGGAAGGGTGAAAATTGAGCGCCGACCGCTTATGCTTGTGGAAGCCGAGGTAGATGGCACGAAGATAAAGACATTGCTCCAGAATGCAGAGACCATCAAACTTGTCGGGGCTGACGGGAAGCCTGTGCCTGTGACCGCGCTTAAGGAGGGCGATGAGGTGCTGGTGCACTTTGAGGCGGCGGCGAGGCATTTTGGGATAAAGATAGAGGAGACGATAATAGAGAAGTGAGATATTGACTAATGCTTGAATACCGTGTATTTCTCACGAGGCGCATTCATCTTATGCAGGCTCTGGAAATGATGCTATGCACAGCGTCATAAATGAGCTGTGGCAAATTCGATAAATTCTATATTTAGATATATTCCCCTGATTTGAGCCCTTTATATAGTATTTGATGCGAAAACTGATAACTGTATTTAGATTTCATGTAAATCATCATCATGACTTCCGCAACCTTTAAATACATTATCATTATAATGATATGGTTAGAAGGTTTGGACCGCAATGATCGTTGCGGACATCACCTTATCACAGGAGATGAAAAATGGCGAAAATCATGCACGTTCAGACGGTTCTTGTGGTCGAAGACCTTGAAGCTCTGAAACACAAGACAGGAGAGACGGCCACCAAGGACGCCCTCGCCAAGGCGGTCCATCATTACCTTGATTGCGAATATACGCAGGTTGAGGATATGTGGGCAAAAAAGCTCGAAAAGGTAGTTAAAAGAAAACAAGAGGAAAGATAATCGGAGGAAACCTATATGAAAATATTTAATAGAAATGAAGAAGCAGTATCGCCTGTCATTGGTGTTATATTAATGGTCGCGATCACTGTCATATTGGCAGCAGTAATTGCTGCGTTCGTGTTCGGACTGGGCGGCACGCAGCAGGCTGCACCTACAGCAAGTATTACAGCACAGAACTATCCAGATTCAAGCGATTCCGACTTGAAAATAT
>JAHIHJ010000288.1 GCA_018899795.1 Methanobacteriota archaeon | reverse complement strand
GAACTCATCATTGAGGGAAACGCAGCATATTACCTGGGCGCGGGATACCGCGGCGAGACCTGCGGCATGCGCGGCGGGAAGATAACCGTAATGGGAAGCACGCTTGATTTCTTGGGAGAGCACATGTGCGGCGGCGAGATAATCGTTAAAGGAAATGCCGGATTAATGCCTGGAGTATCCAATAATGGAGGCAAGATCGTTATCGGCGGCAGCACGAGCAGACCCGGGAGCGAGATGGCAAAGGGCACGATAATAGTCAACGGCAGCGTGGCTGAGATGATTCCTGTTTATAAGGCAGAAGGCACGGAAGCAGTGGACGGTGTGACGTATAAGAAATATACGGGCGATGTTATCGTGGGCGGAAAGGGTGTGCTTTATATAAAATAAAAAACAATTATATAATTATTTTTTTATTTAAAAATTACAGGAATTAAAAAGACCCTCTTAAACAATTTTTGAGACGTTCTAATTTCTTCTGGGTAGATGAATCCAGTTTAAGGATAATCGACCACATAGTTGAAATGTTTGATACATTCAACTAATCGCAGATTCTAAGCGCGTAAGTCGATCTTTTATACCCGATATCTCCACTGTAAGATTTGCAATCCGTTCCTGAGCATCAACATCATGTTTTGTCATGATATTTGTTAGCCGACCTAAATTTTCATTTGTTTCGTTCTTGAAGTCAATAAGAGTAGATGTATTATTATCCAGTTTTTCAATCATTACATCCTGCTTCTGTGTCATAATAGTCATCTTGGTATTTGCTATATCGAGTCGCTCCCCAAGTTCTTCAGCCATATCCTGGCGTTTTATCTCAAAATATTCAAATTCTCCTGTAGCATCCTCGAACCTGACATCCAGATTTTCCACATCAATAGGGTATTCCTTGATCCTGATCAGCCTGAGAAATGAGTCTATACTGGCTTTATCCCCTTCGCAAACGATCCTCACATCATAAGGTTTAATATTCTCAACACAACCTGTGAGTTTCAATTTACGTGCAAACCGCTCAACAACACCTCTATATCCAACTCTCTGGACTTCTCCACTTGCGGTTATTATTGCTCTCACTTGCATAAATTCTATTCTTATTTGGTTTCTTAACCCATAAATACATTTTCCATATATGAACTCATGGAGAAACCATATATAAAAGGAGTTTACTACATATCAATGCCAATATTTTGATACCGCATAAATAGCGGAGAACCCGTGATGAAATTCTCCACGAATGAAAAAAGACTGCTAATGGTATTGATCGTAGCTCTGGCTATATCACTTGGCATAGTCCTAACTTCAGCTTTCTACCCGGGAAGCCATTCCCTATACCTCAACAAGACCGCCAGCACCCAGTCCACGGCTGCGGCTGAGTTCTGCGTTAAATGCCATCAAGAGAGAGTTGCAAGTGTTGACACAAGCGTGCACAGGAATGCAGGCTGCATCTGCCACGGGTATAATCCGAACCTGACAGAACAGTATAATATCAATCTGGCGCACAACCTCACGAAGGATATATACTGCACCAACTGCCATTCGGGTTATAATGTTTCCACAGGCGCCATAGATATCCACAGCGGGATGAGCGGGTTGAACCAGTCTGCGCATTATATATTGCAGAAAGGGGACAGGGCAGGGGCTTACCTGAGGGCGAAACAGTTCTTTGATAATGTGTCGGGGGGATAAACTCCGAATCCCGCCATTTAGCTTTTATCAAGACGGATAGACAAATCAATCCCCCTAATACAGGTTTATCATGGACAAATCCACAGATTTTTTCAGATTACTTTCTCGATGCTTACTGAACTGTTATAAACATGATAATACATATAACAACATGATAATTTGATGGATATTAAGAAGATAAAAGATAGCATTGTCGCAGATAATTATGATATTTCCCAGCATGCCCTTGAAAGGGCATTGGAACGTGATGTCTGGAAAGAAGATATCGAATACGCAATTATTCATGGAGAGATTATTGAGGAATATGATGATGACAAACCTTATCCATCATGCCTTATATATGGAAAAGATGAGAAAGGCAAACCACTGCATGTTGTTTGTGCCTTTTCACCGATCATAAAATTAATAACGGTCTATTATCCCGATGAAAATAAATGGATTGAATACAAGAGGAGAAAATAATGGAAGATAAATGCCAGTTCTGTAGAGGTAACTTAAGGAAAAAAACAATCAGCCTTGACCTCTGGAGAAAAGAAAAGCTCTATGTTTTTAAGAACGTGCCTGCCAAGGTATGTGATCAGTGTAATGAGAAGTATTTTTCTTCAAAGATATATGGAGTAATAGACAGTCTCCTGAAAGAAAATTTAAAACCTGATGAAACTATGGTTGTGCCGGTCTTATCTCTCAGGAAATTTGCTGAAGAGATTGAAGCAACAAGCTAAATCTTATTATGACAGAGGTCAAGACAAGCTCTGTCAGAGGAAACAGGACTGACAGTTGGGGAAATCGAGGAATACATGAATAGAAAAGGCTACAGGTCAAAATACTCTACGGTGGATCTAGAGAGAGAATTAGAGCTTCTGAAAAGCTTTAGTTAAATCAAATAAATCTCTTTATAACCAAAACCTGACAAAAGATATTTATCAGGACAGGCTAATATCTTCATATCAATGGAAACCAAAAAACTGATCCTCTATTTGATACTGATCTCATCCATAATAGCCCTGATATCTCAGACCCCGGTTATGCAGGCTGTTGGTAGGGGTCAGCATACCTTCATCAGCGGCAGGAACGTGGACTGTGTGGAGTGCCACAGGTTTGATGCTTATATGGATATGAATTCATCGCAGACGCTGGCGCTTGAGGCGCATAAGAGGGCTGCGGGGAATAAGAATTATACTACCTATCTTCAGGTCGGGGGAATAAGCTATGACCCGGCGGGATTTATTTATACGAACGTGGACAGCGATAACAGCGGGACGAACGATACATGGGTCTGGAATGGTTCAGTGTGGGTTTATAATAACACATTCAGGTTATATGACCTTGATATTGACCAGAATGGGGTTATTGATGGGGCAGAAATATGCAAGCTGTGCCATAACCTTGAATTGATGGGGGTGAGCACGGCTGTGAGCGAGGTTCATACCGTGGGCACAAGATATTGCGATGATGACAGGTGTCATGGGAATAGGGTTAAGCAATACAATAGTTATCTATTGTTCCAGGACGGGAGCAAAAACATGACTGCATTCGGAGCGATTTTCTTCGGTATGGGGCTTACCCAGAGCATATCAAGATACAAGAATATCGATAATGCCATATCCCTGATTACCGAATTGAACTCATTTACGAAATACGTCATTACCCCGATGCGCGGACACTATAATGTGACAGGATTCGGGCAGGTCTGCGCCTGGGAAACGGGTTATGCTACTGCTGTCGATTTTGCGCGCGGTGCGCCGTATTATAATCCGGGCGAGACTGCGGCGAATGACCTGCTGACAAGGAAAGAGACGGATGCAGCGATGATAATCGCAGGTGACGCCGGGGCTCATTTCCCGGCAGATTCAGTGCGACATCTTGCAAGGATACCGGTCATCCAGATTGACCCATACTGGAATCCCACGACAGAAGTTGCGAATGTAGTAATACCAGTGGCTATATGCGGCGTGGAGGTCGAAGGTACGGCATACAGGATGGACGGCGTTTCGCTGAGATACAGGAAATTGATAGAACCCACACATCCGACTGATATTGAGATCCTTGAAAAGATAACTGAACGGGATCAAAGGCGATAAAACGGATATATGCATCAAAGATGGAAAGATAGTTGACAGAGTGAGCAGCAACGCGAAGGTTATCGATGCAGGAGGCAGGCTTGTGATGCCGGGCGGCGTGGACGCACATTCGCACATTGCAGGTGCAAAAGTGAATGTAGGGAGGATAATGCGCCCCGAGGATACAAGGATCGGTATCAAGCCAAGGACAAAACTCACAAGACCGTGCACCGGTTACACAGTGCCGAACGTCTATGCAATGGGATACCGCTATGCTCAGATGGGATATACCACGGTGTTCGAGGCTGCACAGGCGATAATGAAAGCCCGTCATACGCATGAAGAGCTTGAGGAGATACCTATAATAGACAAGGGCGCACTCACGCTTTTCGGGAGCAACTGGCCTACGATGGATTTCGTGCGCGAGAAAGACATGGACAAGCTGGCTGCATACGTGGCATGGGGTCTGCTTGCTTCAAGAGGGTTCGGCGTCAAAGTGGTGAACCCGGGGGGCGGCGAGATGTGGGGATTCGGCAAGAACGTATCAGGTCTTGACGATGTTGTCCCGAATTTCGAGGTCACCCCAAGAGAGATCATTGTTTCATTGATGAAAGTCAATGAGATGCTGGGACTGCCTCATTCAGTGCATCTGCATTGCAACAATCTGGGGAAACCTGGCAATATCAAGACCACTATTGCGAGCATGGAGCTTGCCAGCCAGGTCAAGCCGACCAGGGACAGGCAGGTGCTCCACGTCACGCATGTCACCTTCAACGCCTGGGGCGGCACCAACTGGGGAGACTTTGAATCAAAAGCAGACGAAGTTGCCAATTACATTAACAACTGCGATAATGTTACCATCGACATGGGTCAACTGGTCTTCGGGAGCGCCACGACCATGACGGCAGACGGTCCTGTGCAATACGCAAATGCCAAACTGCTGCATGCAAAATGGGGCAACGGCGATGTGGAGCTTGAAGATGCATCAGGTGTAGTGCCCATATTCTACGTCAAACAGATATCAGTCCATGCCATCATGTGGGCGATAGGACTTGAACTTGCACTTCTTACGAAGGATCCGTACAAGGTGCTGCTTACCACAGACCATCCCAACGGCGGTCCGTTCGTGAATTATCCTGAGGTCATAGCGCTCCTTATGAGCAATAAGAAGCGGCAGGAAGAGATCAAGACGGTGCACGAGGCTGTCCATAAGAGAACAAAGATACCTGGAATTGACCGCGAACTGGACTTTAACGACATAGCGATAATGACCCGCGCAGGCTCTGCAAAGGTGCTCGGACTGCTTGATACCAAAGGACATCTTGGTATTGGCGCAGATGCAGATATCGCGATATACGACCTTAAACCAGACCAGATAGACCCCTCAGTCGAACATGCAAAGGTAAAGAGCGCGTTCCAATCCGCAGCCTACACCATCAAAGG
>JAHIHJ010000287.1 GCA_018899795.1 Methanobacteriota archaeon | reverse complement strand
TTAAAAAGACACCAATTCATGAAATTCAGGACAAAATTACACCAACATGTAATGTAACGGTCACGATAAACCGCAAATGTTTTATAGTTTTATGTATAACATTGTATAAGAATGAAGAATATTGTTTTTGATTCTGATAGTTTAATAAAATTGACTAAAGCGGGGATACTTGAGAAGGTTATCGAACATTTTATTTGTTCAATAACACAGGAAGTCTATGATGAAACTGTTGTAAAGGGAATGGAGCGTTTTTATGATGACGCTTTTCAAATTGATGGATTGATCAAAAAGGGAAAAATCATGGTAAAAAATATCGAAAATAGCAACAAGGCAAGTAATATTCTTAAGGGCAGTTCTCTTGGAAGAGGAGAAACATCTTCTCTACACCTTTATTTTAATCTAAATGCAGAGGCGATCATAAGTGATGATAGAGCATTTTTAAATGTTTTGCAGCAGAACAATGTGGCATTCATAACTCCTGCTGACTTTATCGTTAGATCATTTGAATTAAGAATACTCTCAAAAGATGAATCATTGAATGCGCTGGATTTGATAGAGCCTTATATATGTAATTATGAGAAAGCAAAATCTGAAATGGAGGTTTAATATGGAAGCAGTATCTTATCCCTTACGTATCCCAAAAAACGTTATTGACCTGGCAAATCTCAGGACAAAAGAAGAACATGTGGATAAATCCACAGCGATACGACAGTTTCTTTACATGGGAGCGCGGGATTATGTGTTAGAGATGTATCAGAAAGGTAGAATATCTTTGAGCAGAGCGGCAGAACTCATGGATACAAGCACATTTGAGATCCTGAGGCTTGCTAAGGAATTGAAGATTCACTCAGGAGCTACTGAAGAGCAGCAGAAAAAAAGTAGAAAAACAGCAAAAAATCTTGTGTTATAGATTCAAATATGTTAATCGAGGTTAAATTCGAACACCTATTGACAGGATCAACAGGAAAAAAGGATAATGTATCTCACCCCTGAAGAAGAAAAAATATTCAACGGCGAACGCGGCGCCACATACCAGAAAGCCATCGAGATACTCGTGGCTCTCGGCGACATCTACGACGCTGACAGGCTCATCCCCATAAAGAGCGCCCAGATAGCAGGCGTCTCGTATAAGACAATAGGTGACGCTGGGCTTGAATGGATATCAGACCTGAAAGGAAAGGTGGCTGTTACATCCATCCTGAATCCCGCAGGGATGGACATGGAATGCTGGGAAGAGATGGGAATATCGGGAGAGTTTGCAAAAAAGCAGAAAGAGATAATCGAAGCATACAAAGCTCTCGGCGTGAAGATAGAATGCTCATGCACGCCGTACAATATCTATGATGACCTTGCCTCATTTGGAGACCACATTGCGTGGAGCGAATCTTCTGCCATCTCGTATGCCAATTCTGTCATCGGGGCTCGCACCAACAGGGAGGGAGGACCAGGCGCGCTTTCTGCTGCGTTGATTGGGAAGACTGCAAACTACGGCTTCCATCTGGATGAGAACCGGAAGCCAGATCTATTGATAAAGGTCGATGCAAAGCTTCATGATTCTGATTACGGCGCGCTGGGTTATATCGCTGGTGAGATAGTGGGAGATAGAGTCCCGTTTTTCAGGCTGAGATCAAAACCATCAAAGGATGAACTGAGATCACTCGGCGCCGCGATGGCAGCCTCAGGCGCGGTGGCGCTGTACCACGTTGAAGGTGTAACACCTGAAGCGGATAGATATGAAGCGCCGCGAGATGCCATCACGATCGAGGAAAAACAGATAAAGGATGTTTATAAATCTTGCACGGGAACAGGGTCATGCAAACCAGACCTGATCGCCTTCGGCTGCCCGCACAGCAGCCCGGATGAACTTGAGGGGCTGGCGCACCTTCTGGATGGAAAAAAAGTGAAAAAGGAGGTCTGGGTATACACCTCGCGCGCTATAAAGGACAGAAATCCCGAACTGATAAAACGCATCGAGCATAGCGGAGCAAAGGTGTTCTGCGATACCTGCATGGTGGTATCGCCTGCCAGCGAGAGGTTCAAATGCATGATGGTTAATTCAGGTAAGGCGCACAAGTATGTGCCGAACCTGTGCGGAGTGAAAAGCATAATGGCGACCACGGAGAAGTGTATAGAAGAGGCGCTAAAAGGTTAATATCGGCTGTGCTGCATTCAATATTCGCTCTCTTTCATCTTCCCGCATAATAACTTTACAAACTCCTTCGGCGTCCTGTATTCCTCCATCCCCTTAAAATCCCTGTCCAGAGCAATAAGGTATTTTATCCCGAATTCCCTCACAACAGCCAGTTGCATTTCGTATACCCTGAATATCCAGTGCAAGCTGTTCCGGGCTGACGTTTCTCTTTTTATGCATCTGTATCTCCCGCCAGATCGTTTTCCTGTCAAGCAGGTTCAGGTCAATGGCATATTTTATGAGAGCCGCCCTTATCGCTTCGGACTTTGTGTTGAAAAAACCAAGCTCTACCATCTGTTTGAGGAGGGATGCTTCTACCCCCTTGAATTTGAGTGTCAATGTTGTTGTTTCAGTCATAATATGTTATAGTGATTTAATAGTATTTATGCATAATCAGAAACCCAGCTCTTCCCGTCTTATTTTCTCAACGATCCGCTCCCTGAGCGCGACAAGTCCGGCGCTGAACGCGACTTGGTACACAGGTGCGCCGTCGAGTTTCTTGTATATCCCATCAAGCGCAGGTGTGGGGCGACCTGTTACAAGTTCAGTTCCAACCCCTAACATATCTATTTTCGCGCCTTTATTAATCAACTCATCTATTTTCCATTCATTGAGGTCGCCGCTTGCTACTATTTTCACGTAGCCAAGATCGCCATCATCAAGTATCCTGCGCACCTGTTTTGAAAGTTCTGCCAGATCGCCGCTGTCAAGCCTCACACCCATGAGCTTCTCCCCTCTTTTTTCAAGTTCTTTTCCAACGATAACTGCTTTTTTTGCACCTTCTATGCTGTTGTATGTATCGATGAGAAGGAAACACCGTTTGGGGAATGCTTCTGCATAGGCGCGGTAGGAATCGATCTCATGGTCAAAGCTTGTTACAAAAGAATGCGCCATAGTGCCTGAGATAGGGATACCGAGCTTTTTCCCGGCAATTACGTTAGACGTGGAGGCGCATCCCCCTATATAGGTGGCACGCATGGCTTCAAGATGCCCGTCGCCCTGGGCGCGGCGGAGCCCGAATTCAGCTATCGAACGCCCCCTTGCCGCATGCACGACCCGTGATGCTTTCGTGGCGATAAGGGTCGAGAAGTTCAATTTGTTGAGGAGGAAAGTCTCGATTAGCTGCGCTTCCATTATGGGCGCAGTTACACGTATTATGGGCTCAAGCGGGAAGGCGATGCTGCCCTCTGGCATGGCAAGGATGTCGCCTGTGAACTTGAAATTCCGCAGGAGTTCGAGGAACTCGTTATCGAATCCCTGTGTTTTCAGGTATTCGATGTCGTCATCCTCAAAGCGCAGGTTCTCGATGTAGTCCAGCAAATAGGTTAATCCCGCTGTCACAAGATATGAACCGAAAGGGATCTTCCTGACGAAATAATCAAACGTGGCTTCAGGATTGTGCCCTGACTTCCAGTATGCCTGAGGGTTATCTATGTTATTGACCTCGAACCAAAAAGTATTTTTGTTATTACAGCCTTTGATTTGATCGGAAAATCATTGGCTGCATATAAACGCAGGAGCCAAAAGAAAAAATGAAAAGCAAATTTCCAAAAGGTTGGGACGAGAAGAAGGTAAAGAGCGTTCTTTCCCATTATGAAGAACAAACCGAAGAAGAAGCTGTGGCTGAAGATGAAATTGCTTTTAAGAACTGAAATATCACATATTTTGGTTGTTATAACATAAATTTAATATTTATAACTGGACATCCATGATAGCAAAACTTCGCGGTCATCATCTCATCTGCCTCAATTTCTTCAGGGGCGAGGGCTATTCAGAGGATTTTATAAGTAACATCCATTCCGTCATCGGGAAAGAGAAGATAGAAATCGTCAAAGGACCGGATGATGTCTGTGCCTGGTGCCCGTTTTTGAAAGATGATATTTGTAATAATCCGGAATACTCTAACGAAATGATATTGCTTCAGGACATGGAAGCCCTCAGACTTCTCAAGTTCAAGCCCGGTATTGTCGTATCATGGAAGGAAATATCGGATAAACTGCCAGGGAAGATCGGGGAGTGGAAGGCTCAATTTTGTGCGGGGTGCGGCTACAGGAAGATCTGTTTCGGGTCAGGGTAGGAACCCCCCGCTCACTGGATGTAACAGTCACAAAAGCGAAGCCACTGCATCATGAAGCTTCTGATCTTCAAGTTCGAAGGTCATCCAGGTATCTTTTCCTTTATTCTCTTTCTTCAGTGTCATGCACCCACCACTCGCCTTCCAGTGCATGCTCCTTCTTCCAGATAGGAACTTCAGCCTTAAGGCGCTCTATTGCTTCGCGAAGCGCCGGGAACATCTGCTCCCTGTGACCTGCTGCCACAACGATATGCACTATATCCTCTCCCTTCTGGATAACGCCAGTCCTGTGGTGCATCACTACATCGATGATGCCATCTTTCTGTTTTAGCTGTTGACATATTTCATCCATTTTCTGCCTGGCGACCTCGCTGTACGTCTCAAATTCAAGGAACTCTGTACGCGCATTCTCTGAAACAGCCCTGACTATTCCTGTGAATGTACCGATAGCTCCTGCTTTCTCGATCTCACCTGTTTGCCTGATCCTTTTCACAAGCGATGCGAGCGTATGATATTCCGGCTGCTTTTGCACGATATCAACGATCATATCAATATCTGCGCTTTCCTGCCTTTCAAGCCTTAGAACAATGTTCGGAACTTCAACATCACCAAGCGCTATTTTCGGGAGCGTGCTTTCCTTCCAGCCCTCCACTACCGCAAAGTCCATGCCTTCATCTGCAAGTTCAGAAAGGGCGCGTGTAAGACTGTTCTCATTCGAGAATTTTACAAGTTCATGCGGTGTTACCCCTATCACAACATCTGCGCCTGCGCGTGCATGCTTCCAGGTGTCAGTGTTGGGCGTTTGAAGGCTGTGGTCATGCAGGTGCTTTACCGTGCCCACAGAACCGCGCTCCTTAAGCGCCTTTACAAGCCGTTCCACTAACGCTGTCTTGCCTGTTTTTTTATAACCCACGATTGAAATTATTTTCATAGATCACATTGATTCTGGCGCGAATATCCCTAGCGTGTCAAGGGCGTTAGCGAGCACTATGCGTGAACATTCCACAAGTGCGAGGCGCGCAGGTCTGAACTCAGGCTCTGCGCTGATGACAGGGACGTACCTGTAGAACTGGTTGAAAGCGTCTGCAAGTTCCCTTGCATAGATAGCGATAATGTTAGGCTTTAGCTCGCGCGCTGCGGTGTCAATGGCATTCTCAAAATTCGCAAGCTTCTTGATCAGTGCGGTCTCCTGATCTTCAAGGAGTATGCCGGCATCGAATTTCTCAAACGTGATTCCATCATCCTTCGCGTTCTTGATTATGCTGCATGCCCTGGCGTGGGCATACTGAATGAACGGCGCGCCCTGCTTCTCAAAGTCAACCGCTTCTGCCCAGTTGAAAGTGGTGGCTTTTTCGGGAGAGATGCGAACGATATCGTACCTGACCGCGCCTATGGTCACGAACTCGGCCACTTTATTCTTGAACTCATCGTCAGTATCAGGACGCTTTTTGCTGACTTCAGAGTATGCAGCTTTCTTTACTTCGTCCAGAAGTTCATCCGCCGATATGAACACGCCGCGGCGGGTGCTCATTGAGCCTTCGGGGAGCGAGACGAATTCAAATATTACGACTTCGGGTTCCTTGAGTCCCAGAATGTGCAGCACTGCTTTTAACTGAGACGAAATGAGCTTGTGGTCTGCGCCCAGGATGTCTATCATCCTGTCGCACTGCCCGGCTTTCCATTCATGGTATGCAAGGTCGCGCGTGGTGTAGAGCGACGTTCCGTCCGAACGCTGGATGACAAGGGTTTTTTCGATGCCTGCCTCTTTCAGGTCCACCATGAAGGCGCCGTCTTTAAAAATGGTATTATCGAGTTTCTTTACGCGGTCCATCATCCTGTTAACGTCCCCAGTTCGCACGAACTGCGATTCCCAGATGAACTTATCGTGACGGATGTTCATGCGGTCCTGCGTCTGTTCTATCCCTTCCATAGCTGTATCAATGGCTTCCTTGAATTTCCTGATCTTTTCAGGGTCTCCAATTTCATACTGTTTCATTATGGAATTCACTTGGGGCGAATGTTCTTTTTCATCCACCAGTGTCTTGTTGGCTGCGATATACACGTCTGCTATGGCGTGGTCTTTCTTTTTTGCCGTGTCGAACTTGAAGTTCATAAGCCCCCAGACCACAACCGCGATCTGACGTCCCATATCGTTGATATAATACTGCGTTTCCACGTCGTAACCTGCGCGCTTCAATATTCTGGCAAGTGTATCCCCTATCACTGAGTTCCTGATATGTCCGATGTGCAGGGGACCGTCGGGGTTTGCAGAGGTGTGCTCAAGTATGACCTTTCCAGTATAGTTCAGGTTCCCGAATTTTTCCCTGTCAAGAATGACGCGAAGAACGGTCTCATTGAGGTAAACGCGGCTTACGAAAAAGTTGATGTAAGGACCGATGACCTCTGCCCTGTCTATATAGGAATCGGGCAAAATTTTGATATGCTTATAGATCGCTTCGCATATCAGCTTGGGGCTTTTCTTGTATTTCGGCGCAAGCCGAAACGCAACCGATGATGAAATATCCGCATGAGGCGATTCGTCCAGAGCTGGGTCGGCTGCCTCGAAACCGGCATCTCTAAGTGCATTTGTGAGTACGGATGAGACTTCATCCTTGAATTTGAGGAACATATATGTGGCTTAACACAATGGTCTAATACATAATAATTATCTTCATATTTTTTTCAAAAATATGATAACTGGGGTGATAACTAACATGATATTAAATATGATAACAAATGTGATATTAAATGTGGTAAAGTATTAGGTAGTTTAATAGATAATAATATACCATATTTGATATCAGACCTGGTAACAACTAAGTCAGATTGTATCCAGATGTGGTGTGAAAAAATATTATATGCTCCAGAAATCAATTGATATGTTACAAGGAGACGGCTATGCAAGAAATACAACTATATTCAACGACCAATTGTCCAAATTGCAGGGTACTAAAGCAATTTTTCGAAACAAGGAACATACAGTATAAAGAAGTAAATATGGCTACTCCGGCAGCGCTTACCGAATTGCGCATGAACAACGTGTTCACCATGTCCGCGCCTGTGCTGCAGATCGGAAGCAGGTTCTTTACAACAAAAGAGCTGTTCAGCCAGGAAAAGATCGACCAGAGCAGGCTGGAAAGCTTTCTTAAGAATTGAGAAAAACGGGTCTATTGCCCGTAATAACACAATCGGAGGAATCAGATGGGTAAATATATTGAGGTTCAGATATCGAATCTTATAGAGGAGAACAGGAAAGAGATCGTTGATGCTTTTCTGGGGGTAAAGACCGAAGTGAAGGAACCGGTTAAAGTCCAGGTAAGGGATGTGCAGACTGTCCAGAAGACGCTGGGCGGTTACTCTGTATCAGTTATCCCTAAGGTAAGGACAACTGACGGGCATCTCATGGATTGGGACAGGAACGCCATCGTGAGCCAGCTTATGAAGGAGACAAAGCTGGGCGAGCAGTTCCTCCAGAAACCAGCCATAACAGAGGAAGAGGCAAGGGATATTGCAAAGGAAGCCGAGAAAAGAATAAAGGAAATGGGCGTAAAGTTCCTCTCAGGTCCTCTTGTGAGGGAACTGGTCAATATAATACTCCTTGAGCGCGGTCATACTGAATGGCGAAACATCTCAACAAGGGTTGGGACGCCTGTCTATGACGCATACAAGATAGACATGGGCTCTGGATTTGAGGCTAATGATAACG
>JAHIHJ010000286.1 GCA_018899795.1 Methanobacteriota archaeon | reverse complement strand
CCAAGCCCTTTAGGGTTGGGTAGTTCACTATTAAAGATTATCATTACTCCAATTAAAACTAAATATATGCAGAACAGACTGAAGGACGGTGATAAGATGGTAATAGGCGTAACACTTGTAAATGTGGTGCCGGGACAGGAGAAGGCAGCATATAATGAACTTCTTAAGATCAAAGGTATCAAAGATGTATATCATGTGTTCGGGGAATTCGATTTTGTTGTTATAAGCAATGTGGAAGGACTGAGCACTCTGAATAAACTTGTTGATACTATAAGAGAAAGTGGGAATGTCACGAAAACGCAGACAATAGTGGGAGCAGAACTTTAAGAGGCTTCCCTGATGGTCATTGCGGAAGAGCTTGCGAAGAAGCAAAAAGCGATCAGCATCGCTGAGTTCTTTGAAAAAAACAGGCAGATACTGGGGTTTGATTCAGGTCCACGATGTCTTCTGACCTCTGTAAAAGAGGCGGTGGATAATGCGCTGGACGCCTGCGAGGAATCGGGCATCCTGCCTGATATTTTCATCAAGATAGAAAGCAAATCAAAAGATAGCGCCACTCTTATCGTGGAGGATAACGGACCAGGCATCGTTAAAGAGCAGATACCAAGGGTGTTCGCAAAGCTGCTCTACGGTTCGCGTTTCCATTCTGTGAAACAGAGCAGGGGGCAGCAGGGTATCGGAATATCGGCTGCGGTACTGTATTCCCAGCTTACATCCGGGCGTCCTGCAAAGATAGTTTCCAAGATCGATAAGAAAGCGCCAGCGCATTATTTTGAACTCCTGATAAATACGCAGACGAATGAACCTGAAATTATCGCTGATAAGATCATCGAGTGGGACAGGCTCAGGGGCACGCGCATCGAACTTGAGATGGCGGCAACGTATGTTAAGGGCAGGCGCCAGTCTGTGTATGAATACCTGAAGGATACGGCGATAGTGAACCCCCATGCTCGCATCACACTTATCGAGCCTGACAATAACCAGATAATATTCGAGAGGGTGACAGACAAAGTACCTGTGCAGGCTGCCGAGATACTCCCGCATCCACACGGCATCGAACTCGGCACGCTTATGAAGATGCTGCGGTACACAGAACAGAAAGAGCTTTCGCTCTTTTTACGGCATTCATTTTCACGGATCGGGCCGCAGACCGCATCTGAGGTATGCAAGAAATCCGGTCTTGATCCTGAAAAAGACCCGAAGGAAGTGACGCTTGATGAGGCAAAAAGACTGCATGAGGCTTTCACTAAAGTAAAGATCTTAGCCCCGGCTACTGATTGCCTTTCACCAATAACCGAAGAACTAATCCGCAAGGGGCTTGAAAAGGAGCATACCATTGATTTCATCGAGACCACGACGCGTCCCGCCGCAGTACACAGCGGGCATCCTTTCCAGGTCGAGGCTGGCATTGCATACGGCGGCAATCTCCCGAAGGAAGAAAAAGTAGAGATTCTTCGATTTGCCAACCGCGTGCCTCTCCTGTACCAGCAGGGAGCGTGCGCTGTGACCCATGCTGTTGAAGGCATCAAATGGAAGGCTTATTCCCTCGACCAGCCCGGTGGTTCTATTCCCATCGGTCCTGCGATAATACTTGTGCATGTGGCATCCACGCACATACCCTTCACTTCTGAGGCAAAAGAGGCGATCGCAGACGTGCCTGAGATAGCCCAGGAAATAGACCTTGCACTAAAAGATGTGGGACGGCGGCTCAAGCTCTACCTGTCAAGGCAGGATAAGCTGGAGCTTCGAAGGGAGAAGGAAGAGATCATCCAGCTGATACTGCCCCGCATCGCAAAGAAGGTCGGAGAGATACTTGACCTCCCAACGCCCGATATTGGACCTGTTGTTGCTAAGATAATGGGTAACGTGTTCATCAAGAGGCTCATCTCGCAAAACGGCAAGGGATGCGAGGTGGAGATACGGCTTAAGAACCACAGTGAATCAGTGCGTCATTTCTCGCTTCATGAAACCCTGTCCCATGCAATGAAAGATCCAAGCCCTGAGCCCAAAAAGATACCTCTTGGCAAGCAGACCGATCATCTCTGGAAGATATCATTGAAGCCGCAGGAAGAGAAGGCTATTATTTACAGGCTGGATATCCATACAGAGGAAGCTTCAAAACTCCCACAGCTTGTGGCTGAAGGCATTGAAGAAGAACATATCACTGGCGCGAAGGTGGTGAACGTATGACTTACAAGAGCAATAAAGAACTTCACGATTCACAGGCAAAGACAACACTGAAGAAGCTTATCCAGGATTTCTATGAGCAGTTCGAGAGCGAGAACATTCCCCATATCGTGCTGCCCACCCGAACAAAGAAGAATATCGAATTAAATGAAGTATCTGATGTGTGGGTATATGGGGACAGCGAGAGCCTGCGCAGCGCCAAGACGGTTAAGGGTGCAAAGCAGATTCTCAAGACCTCATATGTTGTCGACCTCTTGATAAAAGGGCATCTTGATCATGATAAGAGTTCAACGCTGAGAGAACTTTACTACATCAGCGAGAACTGGGATATTGCCAAGTTCCACGAGCAAAGCGAAAGCGACAGGCTCATCGAAGACCTTGAGATTATCACAGGCTTGCAGCGCGAGGATTTCCATGTGCGCCCTGAGGAGAACGGAGCCACGATGTTCGGACCTATCAAGATAAAGGAGGTCACAAAGAGGGGAGAGCGCACCATGCACTGCCAGGAAGAGGTGGGCGAGGCTGGGTACCAGATACCCTACAACGTGGAGACTGTACAGTTCCTTGAGCATGATGCGAAGTTCATCATCGCCATCGAGACAGGCGGTATGTATGACCGGCTTATCGAGAACGGGTTCGATGAGAAATTCAATGCAATTCTTGTGCACCTGAAAGGGCAGCCAGCGCGAAGCACCCGCCGCCTCATCAAGCGCATGAACGAAGAGCTCAACATTCCGGTAGTTGTTTTCACCGACGGCGATCCCTGGAGCTTCCGTATATATGCAAGTGTGGCTTACGGCGCCATCAAGAGCGCACACCTTTCTGAGTTCATGGCTACGCCTGCGGCAAAGTTCATAGGGGTGCAGGCATCGGATATTGTGGAGTACGAGCTTTCCACTGACAAGCTGAATGACCAGGATATCAAGGCGCTTCATAGTGAGCTTACAGACCCGAGGTTTGAGACTGATTACTGGAAAGAGCAGATAAACATGATGCTTAAGCTGGGGAAGAAGTCAGAACAGCAGGCTTTTGCGGGGAAGGGGCTGGATTATGTGACGGATACGTATTTGCCGGAGAGGCTGGGGGAGATGGGAGTAATTTGAAGATGAGATAAAATGTAATCGAAACGATGGCTTTAATATTAAAGATGAATATAATAAAATCATGAATGGAGAAGAAGATTACTTAAAAACACTTTCAAAAGATGGAGCTAATATAAAAAACATACTGACT
>JAHIHJ010000285.1 GCA_018899795.1 Methanobacteriota archaeon | reverse complement strand
GGCGAGATAGGGAACAATATTTCAGAGTTGCGAAAGGCAGCCGGAAAGATCGAGGAACTGCTAATCTAAAGCCTAAATGTTGATCTCCACACCGTAAACTTTTTCGGGATTTTCTTTGTGTATTTTCCAGAATACATCTTCACCCCATTCAGGGATAAGTTGCTTTGTTCTCTTTGGCACGGTCTTTGGACCAAGCACCGAGCCCGGTCTTTTCAGGTCGTCGATGTAATCTGTTTCCATCATGAAGCGCGTGCCTTCTGATATGGCTTTTTCTATGGCATCCTCGCCTGCCAGCACGCTCGGGAAAATGCCTGTTTTTTCACATATACTGATCATGGGTGGGGAGAAATGCTTGACGACCTTTTCCGGTGCAAGTCCCGCATCCCTGGCAATCCCTGCGATTTGTGCAAGCCCAACTTCAGTGGAGCTTTCTGTATGAAGCTGAACAGCGCAGCCAGCTTCTTTTGCGAGTGTGAAGCTGTGGCGCATAATATCGTTGGAGGCATCCCATATCTTAGGCTCCACAGGATAATGAGGGCGCCCGGACTTTAATCCCACAGCAAGCCCTTTATCAACATATTCGCGCGCTATTTCAAGCCCTCCTTTCATTATCTCAATTGTTTGCGGCAGTCCTAATCGCCCGTAATATTTTGTGATCTCGGCAGGATGCACGCCAAGCACTACGAACACCTTTACTTTCTCAGCTTCCTCTGCGCGCCGCGCTATTTTAAGGATCTTATCGAAAACCTGCCTGTAATCATCAGGCGCGTTAATCTCGATGCCAAGAGACCATGGCGGCAGGGAAACGAGGACTAAGTGGGTGCCTCCGGCGCGGGAGAACTCGCGGACTGCATCGAGGCAGCGGCCTGAAGGGTTGAGGTGCATGTGGTTGTCGAGGATGGGGAGGGTGGGGGTGGTCATGGTGTTATTATTCCCGTTTCATTTTCAGAAGCGCAAGGTTTGACTCGCATCTTTCGATCAGGCTTCGCAACCCGCTTCCTTCCATTTCATCAAAAATATACTGTGGCAATAATACGTAATTCCAGATGCGTGGCTGGTTTGTTTCAGGAATATTTTTTACCATTGAGATTTTAGAGCATATTCCTGAAGCAGCTATTGCTTTTATTTTTGTATCAATATCATTTGCGGCGTCTTTTGTTGATTTTGTCTCGATAATGTACATATTATCTCTTGTTTTTACCAGAAAGTCAGGATAATAAGGCACCAGATGTCCCATGTTATTAATGTAAGGTATAGAAAATTGATGCGCATATTGGTTGAGCTTAACATAGGCTTCAACCGAAGAGTCATTCTCAAGGACATCTTCTGTGAATTTGCGCTCAAAGCCTCCCCTGGGAGGAAAATCGACATAAGGATATACACATTTCTTAGTGGCAATTGCTCGTTCCATGCGAACTTTCATGGTTTTAAAGTTTGAAAGTTTCGTCCAATCTGCTTGAATAATTTCATTTGATTTAACATTCTGTATGAATTTCATTAACTTTTTTCTGACCTCGGTTACGACAAAATCAAAAACTTGCTGATTTCTTAATCTCTTCAAATTTTCATCAAGATTGAAATCGATTTTTCTTCCAAAAAGATGAACTGAAATATATTGATCGACTATGCCCGTAATATCGGGCGCAAAACGTGTAAGCCAGGCAGATCTGCGATTTCCACCGATAATGCCTTTAACAGCATTGCGCAGGAATACGCTGTATGAGAAATTTGATTCTTCAAGTTCCCATTCTCTTCTATATTTTGTATCAGGATGAAAATCTGTGATCAGTATTCTGGTCTGCATTATTTCTTCAAATGGTTTCTCAAAAAATGGCAGCTCAGAAACATTGAAATATGAAAAATCAATATCCTCTTCAGTTTTATATGCGAATGAGACTGGCCAGCTCATGTCCAGAGCTTTTATCCTGCTTTCATCGATGTTGATGAGAACACTCTTTGTATCAAGAGATAAATCTATGGAATTACCGCTTGCGATCGCGGCGCCAGCTTCGGTTAACTGTGTATAGATTTCGTTATACTTGGGGTGTTCGACAACGAAAAGAAGGTCGTAAGAATTGATGAGGGGCTCCTTGTTCTTGATTTTCTGATAATTCTCTATTTTTTCAGGTCTATATTCAGGTTCAGGGAACATCTGCCTTATGCCTCTTCCGATTACCTGCTCGGTCAAAAGGTCTGAATCTGAGCGCCGGAGTACTACGAGAACGCATACGTTTTTGACATCGAATCCTTCCCGCAGCATAAGAACACTGACAATTACTCTAACGGGGTTCGAAGTGTCATCACTTGAAAATACTTTATCACGCAGGGTATCAAAATCATCGTCCGAAAGTGAATCTTTTTTTCCGATATGCAGCGTTACTACTTGCTCACCTTTGGAATCGTCACCAAATGATCTTCCGCTTGAATCTGTCTTTTGCTTGATATAATTTGCAATCATGTTGGCTTCTTCGTTCATATCAGCCATTACGAACATGACCGGTTTCTTGTTTATTTTGAATTTGTTGAAATCGTCTTGTAGAGCATCAAGCTTTGCAAGTCCTATATCTATCATATGCTTCTGGACTTCTGAAAGCTCAATGGGTTTGTTGCTTTCGTCCCTGTGGGCTGTGACCATCAGTTTTTCAGATTCGGGCAGCGATTCTATCTTATTTGAGAGAAGACTGCTTTTTTCTATGAAAAGCTGTTTTACCAGCATTGCATGCATGGCTTCAACTAGACCATAATCATAGACGACATGCGGGAAAAATTCTTTTTTCTTTCCTTTGATTGTGAACGGTGTTGCAGTAAAATCAAGCTGTGTAAACAGAGCGTCTTTATTCGTTTTGATTTTCTCCCTTAATTCCTCAATGGATTCCTGCCAGCGCTTTTGCTCAGCATCCGATGCATTATGAACGTGGTGCGCTTCATCATTAATGACCATGAGGTCCCCGTTGTATGTAAGAAAATCCATAAAGCGCTCAACGCGCTGTGAAACCGTGTTTTCCCTGCTCTCAATGCCTAAATCCTCAGCAAGAGTAATTTCTTTTTCCCGTGAGGTATCCATGAGTTGATGCCAGTTAGTTATGAGGAGGAACGGCGAATCTGTAAAAGGCGTATTTTCCTGTAAATCTTCTTTCGAGAAAATCCGCAGATCAAAATCCTGGCGCATATTTTCGGGCATGAAAAGGGATTTTTTCAAGTCCGCTGTCATGGGCTGCCTTTTGCCATTCCGTTTCTTGCCAAGGAATGAATCAAGCAGCCTCTCATAAACGATATTTCCAGGGGCTACAAGAAGGAAGTGGGAAGCGAACCTTTTGTCATTAAGCTTTGATCTGTTCCAGTACTGCCATATTATCAGGGCTGTCAAAACCCATGTTTTTCCTGTTCCGGTTGCCATCTTGATGGCAAACCTCGGATGCTCCATGGATTCGATCCCGTGGCGCAAGTTCTCTTTTTCAAGTAATTCGCATGAGAACAGCTCAAATAATGCTTCCACATGCGGTATGTTGAGTACCTCGTAACAGTAGATGATTGTCTCTATGGCGCGTCTCTGGCAAATGTGGAAAGCTTCTCCTTCATGTGCCATATCCGAGAACCAGTAATCCATCAGTTCTCTTGTTGCGTGGGT
>JAHIHJ010000284.1 GCA_018899795.1 Methanobacteriota archaeon | reverse complement strand
TAACGGTGTTGTCCTGTCGCGCTCACGAAACTCCCTGAACCTGTTGAGAGATCCTAAAAATCCATGACCTGAAGGCTCAAGCACAGGGTCTGCGATGATATTTGTGATACCTATCTTTCTTGCATGATCGATGTTGTGGAACAGGCTCTTGATATCAGCGGAACTGTCAGGGATTATGACAGATGCTGTGGAATTCCTGATAATGTTCTCTTTCAATTCATCCATATTCCTGGAATTCAGGCTAAGCACAATATCAATGCCTGTATCAAGGGCTGTATTTAGCAGGCATGGGTCGAGTGTGTCCACGCTCAGAGGAACTGATGTGGCTGATCTTGCCGTGTGAACAGCAGTCCTTGCTTCTTCCTCTGTGGTATCAAGCGAGAGCCCCAGGTCGATGATATCAGCGCCCTGCTCTATGAAATACAGTATCCTGTTCGTGAGTTCTTTGTCGGATAAATGACCCGCATCAACCACTTCAGCCATCACTTTCATCCTGGAATTCCCGCCAAGTTTCATATTCCTGATAGACAAAGAAGCAGTGGAGCTTTCTTCAAGCTCTGCTGCTTTTTCAAGGGCGGAGTCCTTTCTTTTTTCTTTCAGGAGTTCACATGCAGGGATATTTGCGGAAAAAACAGTATCATCCGCAAATGACAGCACAAAACCCAAATCAACTGCGTGTTTCGGACCAAGCCTCACTGGCGTGTTTATTTCTTTCTCAAGTCCTGAATAATCACCCGACACAAGACCGGGGACAAGTATCAGGTCATACTTTTTTTGGGAAAGTGAGCGCCGCAGGAGGGCGGGCGTGACAAACGCAGCAACCTCAACTCCGAGAACAAGTACGTCTGCGGCGGCATTGACAGATTTTTTTACAGCATTTTCTACCAGCCTGCCTGTAACCACGAGGATTTTCATAATCACCCCATATTAAAAATCCCTTTTATACCCGTAGAAATAAAATCCACAGCTATTGCAGCCAAGAATAGCCCCATAATTCTTGTCGTCACTAGCATACCGGTCACCCCAACAACCTTATTGAATGAATCGGCGTACCTGAAGATAAAGTAGGTGAGTAAGAAAGTAATCACGATGGCAACGATCACCATCAGTTTCGAGCCGATCTCCTGCCCTGTCCTGATAAGGACTATTATAGTGGTAATCGCCCCGGGCCCGGTAAGCAGCGGCATCGCTATCGGGAACACAGATATGTTCTCCCTGATTTTTGCATCTTTTAACTCTTCATTTGTTATACTCTCACGCGATGTCCTTGCGAACAGCATGTCTATTGCTACAAGGAACAGCAGCACACCCCCTGCTACCCTCAGAGAATCCGCCGTGATATTAAAAATAATTAGGATAAGTTCTCCCAATATCGAAAATACGATCGCTATAACCCCTGCTATGAGCACTGAACGCCTGGCTGTGTATATCTTGTCCTCCTTGCTCATGGTCGTGGTCATTGAGATAAAGACCATTACGCCGCTGACAGGGTTAACTATGGCAAAAAGGGATGTGAAGGCATATATCAAGAATGCAATGTCAACGATCATTATCTATACAGTATTGTTTTATGATATTGAATGTTTTGCTATTCTGCTTTTTGAATTATTTATATATCTATCCAGAGTCAGTGAATAAAAAAAATTATTTAAGAAATAAAGAAAGTCACTTATAATCAGCCCGCACCCATTCATCAATTTTATATACTTCTTATTACCCATAGTAATATATTATGTTCCTCCCTACACCTGAAGATTTCAAAAAACTGCGTCTTGAACTTGGTCTTACCCAGCACGATATCGCTACACGCGCAGGCGTGAGCCAGCCACTGATAGCGCGCATAGAGTCGGGGGATGTTGATCCAAGGCTTTCGACCCTGCATAAGATATTCAATGCCTTTGACGCTGCGCGAAAAGAGAAGGTGCTTGTCAGAAGTGTCATGCATTCACCCATAATCCATACCACTTCGGACAGTTCTTTAGAGGATGCCGCAAGCATAATGGAAGAGCACGGCTTTTCCCAGATGCCTGTAATTGACGGGGGAGTTCCGGTCGGCAGCATATCCACTGACCAGATAGTGGCGTCCATGACAGATCAGGATATTAAGAAAGTCTCCCATCTTCTCGTTCGAAATATCATGGGCGAGTCTTTCCCCACGGTCTCTCCAACAACGGATGCAAATACGGTCTCAAGGATACTTGAGAAGAACCCGGCAGTGCTTGTCCTTGAGAAAGGGGTAGTGGTCGGCATGGTGACAAAGCACGATATAATGAAGATGCTGCGCGGGTGATAAACTCCCCCGGATGCCCGCAGGGCATACGTGTGTGCCATTCCCCAAAGTGTAGCTTTGGGAGGATAACCCTAAATACTTATAAATCAATACATTTTTGTTCCAGACCTACGAAATCTGGGGCAAATCGTGTTGATAGGTCCTTGCGGGAGAACGGCAACGCCAAATCCATGACCGTACAGACAACCCCAATGCGGTACACGCGATAACGCCTGATACTAGGGTTACGGCAACGGACTGCGGCATGAGCCAGCGGATGAAGTTCCGGGTTAGTGTCAGGCTACAGCATATCTATCTTTTTATGAGCCTTTCCCTTATCAGATAAACGCATATCGCAAGGACTGCGATCCCATACAGCGTCTGGAATATGTCCCTATATTTATCGGTAAACCAGTTTTCAATTATTCTTTCCAGGGAAAAATAGATCTTAATTACAGCCAATAATGCGAACAGCATTACTATCAGGAACGTCCCCAGATAGAAATAATCCTCTAATTTTTCTCGGTTTATCATTATGATCTCCTCCTTAATGCTATGACCATTATCAGTGCTGCAACAGCCGCGATCGCCTCAAATCCAGGCTCCTGCTGCATCGTGGTGGCAGCCGCCGCATATGCCATGCCCGCCTCTGATGCAGTCTGTACGTTGCCCTCACGGACGAACTTCGAGACCTCTATGTTCATCTTTTTCTCGGCGCTCTCCTTCGGGACTGTCTTCGTGGGAGCGAGCATCAGAGCCTTCTCCCATGTATTAATAAGTACATCCCCTTTCCAGAGTTCCACTACTACCATGTAATTATATCCATCCGGGACTTCAAGCTGCACACTTCGAACCGCTGTGGCTTCGCTGGCTATCGTTCCGGTCTCGATTGAACCCTTATCTGCAAGAATATTAGATTCAGCCTGCCGCGCCTTGACCACCATGTTCAGGTTATCTGACGCAGATACACCCCTGTTCTCAAGATATGCATCAGGTCTCACTGAAGCGCGCCCCGCGGATGTTCCGGTTATGACGAAATCGATGTTGGTGAGCATTATGCCGCTCTTCTTTGCCGCAGGGGTCAGCGCGCTCAATCCCTTTATGGCTACGGCGCCGCTGTCCCTGATACTTTTATTATTATAGAGCAGGATGTTAAGTTCATAGTTACCGTTCCTATCCACTTTCAATTTCTGTGAAGCTGTCACGGTCTTCCCCTGGTCGCTTTCAGGTATCTGGGCGAAAACTTCAGTCTCAAGCAGCCTTGTGTCGCTGTTTATAACCCTTATCTGCATGGTAGGGTTATTTGTTTTTCCATCACCCCGATCTATGTATGCAGTGACATTCACCTCTATCTGGGCGCTTGTCACCTCTATTGGTTTAACATCCACATCGCGGATGGAAAAATATGCATCAGGAGGTTCATATGTATATGGCTGAGATAGAGCATCGTTACTGATCAGTACAATGGCAAGAGATACAACAAGTATAGCTGCCACCAGTGTTATAAGTGCGTTTTCAGATTTCATAATCCCCGCTCAAAATAAGCTGCAATAGTTTATAAATATTACTGGCTGAAAATCTCGCTTGATCCTATTTCTTTATTTTTGCTCCTCGTTATCGCCGTGCTCTTCAATAATGGAATCAAGCATGAAATACTTCTCAACAAACCTCTTCAGTTCCTCATCAGAGATGCACGAGATCCTCTTTTCCTCATTATACAATCTCTGAATGTCACTCTGGATAGCCTTCACACGCCAGTCGTTCTTATCGATCTTCGAGTCGACATGCATTAGTTCGTTAAGACTCTCCTCGACTTTAAATCGTATCACCTCAAGACCCGATGAATCCCCTATCAACAACTGCCTTTTCCCTCCAACGATCTCGGGTGGGTATGGTTCATAGGTAAAGGGATTCTTTATGATACCTGCAGTATGTATCCCGCTCTCGTGGGCAAAGATGTTCCTGCCTACCACTGATTTATTACGCGGCACCCTGATGCCGATCTCTTTTTCCATGTATCTCGCAAATTCTGTCAGGGATTGTAAGTCGTACTTCTGGAAACCTTCAACACGCTGCATCAGCAACAGGGCGACTTTCTCAAGCTCAGCATTGCCTGCTCTCTCGCCTATTCCCAGGAACGTCAGGCTTGACCAGTTCGCGCCATACCAGTATCCTGCGATCGAGCATGCCACCGACATGCCAAAATCATCGTGGATATGCGTTTCTATGTTTTTTGACCCTATTTCCCGTAATCTCCTGACCATGTGGGGTATGCCGTACGGCTCATCCACATCAGGGAAAGGAAGACCAAAACCCACAGTATCGCAAAGGCGTATTATACAGTCGGGGTCGATCTCAAGCAATTTTTCAATAAGGGGAAATACAAAACCTTCGTTATCTGCGCGTGTCATATCCTCAATATGCGCCCTTGTCCGAAGCCCGTGATCAACTGCGTACTGAAGCGCATCTGTATACTTCTTCTCTGCCTCTTCCCGGCTTGCCAATCCCATCTTATCGATCATATGCGAATCGGAAACAGACATCAAAATACCTGTTTCCTTAATACCGTCCATGCTCAATACAAAATCAATATCCTTTGGATTTGCACGCGCCCACCCCGTGACCTCAGGGAACTCGTATCCTGTGTCAAGCATCACCCTGACCGCTTCCCTGTCCCTGTCATTAAATACAAACGTTTCAAGCTTTTCTATACCTATCCTGTGAAGATAATCATATATCTTGAGCTTATGCCTCTTTTTCATCACTATTCCCGGCATCTGCGCGCCGTCGCGGATAGTGCTGTCGCTTATAAAAATGTCCTGTCCCAGAGGAAGTTTTATCCTGGGGAGGTCTTCATATGATCTGTATACTTTCATTGTGTGACTGATTGTTATTGGAATTTATATTACTTGTGGTTTTGGAAATATCTATCAGGCTTTATATTTCTATTTTCTGCTTATTGGATGGTTTTGCGGCTTCACGGAAGCATTTCAAAACACTTATATACAAAAAAATGATAAGCATCGATATGGTCGCTATGAAATCAAACAATTTTTTAAGAATATCAGTATTAATAACACTGATAATACTGCTTACGGCAGGATGCGTGGAACGTGTAGAGAATCTTTACAGTACTTCAGGCGTGGGCGCAAGTCCGGTCACGCCCTGGAGCGATCTGAATATAAGACCGCAGATCGACCCCTCCGCCTATATCCATCCTCAGGCTTCAGTGATAGGGGCGGTATCTATTGGAAAAAATGTAATGGTCTCACCGCAGGCATCAGTAAGAGGCGATGAAGGGATGCCCATACACGTTGGCGACGATTCCAATGTGCAGGACGGGGTAGTTGTTCATGCTCTTGAGACATCGGATGAGGAAAAGATACCCGTGGAGAAGAACCTTGTTGAAGTGGCGGGCAAAAAATACGCAGTCTATATCGGGAACCGCGTTTCACTTGCTCATCAGGCACAGGTGCATGGTCCGGCAAGCATTGGCGATGACACGTTCGTGGGAATGCAGGCGTTCGTGTTCAAATCTAAGGTCGGGAATAACGTTGTGCTGGAACCCGGTGTAAGGATAGTTGGTGTTACAATTCCTGATGGAAGATATGTACCGCTGGGAATGATAGTTTCGAACCAGTCAGTCGCAGATAACCTTCCTGTTATCTCAGATGACTATGTGTTCAAGAGCCTTAACGAAGGTGTGGTTCACGTCAACACTAACCTTGCAGCAGGATATAACAGGATGAGCGGGAAAGCTGCAGGATCGTCATCAGGTGGACATGGCGAGGAGAAATCGGAATAATTTAAATTGAATTGCCCTGTTTTTATGGGCAATTTTCTCTTTTTTTCTTTTTGATCCAATGTGACCGACATGACCGCAGGAAACCTTAAGGAATGCGGCATCATCAGATAATATTATGATATTACTCACTGGAGCTACCGGTTTTATCGGCGGGCTTGTTCTGGAGGCGCTGTCCAAAAGGAACGTGCAGGTAAGATGTCTTGTGAGAAAACCCGTAGTATCCGTAAATCCGAATATTAGTTACGTGACCGGGGATGTCCTTGATCAGGAGTCACTATTGAAAGCGACAGCAGGTGTGGATACGGTCTATTATTTCATACACATGATGGGGAAACAAAAGGAGCAGGAGAATTTCGACATACTTGACCGTAAAGCAGTAACCAATATGGTGAAAGCCTGTAAAGAGAACGGCGTAAAGAGGATTATCCATCTCACCGGGATAACCAATCCGGGAGAGAAGCTCTCGCATCATCTTTCCAGCAGAAAGGAAGTGGAGGACATCATCAGATCAAGCGGCTTAGACTACACGATATTCAGGGCATCAATGATAATCGGAAGGGGCGGCGGAGCATTTGAGATACTTGACTCCGCAGTTCGGAATTTTCCGGTAATCCCGGTCTTTAACTGGGGGAATACACATGTCCAGCCCGTATATATCGGAGACGTTTTACGATATCTTGTAGAATGCCTTGATAAGAAAGAGACTATAAATAAATGCTATGATATCGGCTGCTCTGAAGTCTTTACCTATCAGGAATTGATGCAGGAATATGCGCGTCATCTGGGGCTAAAACGGATTTTTGTACATATTCCGGGTTCATGGCACCGGATATCATCTCTGGTGCTGGGCAGACTTTCAACAGTGAACGCGAATGTGGTTTACTGGCTTATTGAATCCCTGCGGAACAATATGGTTTGCGAGCCGAACGACCTTAAGAAGATATTTGGATTCGGGCCATTATCATTTAAGGAAAGTATCAGGAAGCTTGTTGAAAAAACAAAAAAAGAAACTTATGATTTTATCGCCCTGACAAGTTCTTCAATCTTGCCTTTTACATCCCCGACCTGCTCTACGATAGTGCCGGTCACGATCATGTCAGCGCCTGCCTTAACGCGCTCTCTTGCTGTTGCCCCGTCGCGGATGCCACCTCCAACTATCACTTTTGTAGCTTCCCCGACAGCCTTTTTCACTGCCGTTACCATTTCGACAGGGACAGGCTTGTCTGCGCCTGAGCCCGCTTCAAGATAAATATAATGCATGCCCAGATATTTTGCCGCAAGAGCATACGCCACAGCAAGTTTTGGCTTGTTCCTGGGTATCAATCGCGCATCTCCTACCCAGCCTGCCATTCCTCCGGGTTCTATAATGATATATGCCATTGAGATAGGTTCAATGCCTTGCTTGAAAACAAGCGGCGCGCCTATCGCCTGATGCGTA
This sequence comes from Methanobacteriota archaeon, assembly GCA_018899795.1. Next base: position 140 of record JAHIHJ010000284.1, on the reverse strand, counting down.
GTGATGTAATTGACATCCCTTGAATTAAGAAGGCTCATGAAAAATATTGCATCCGCTCTCCCGCTTACCCCTCCGGGATTTGCGGGGAAAAGGATGACAGGAAGTGAACAGGCGGCTTTTATCGATTTTATTGTTTCATC